>JAGUZM010000113.1 GCA_020060805.1 Deltaproteobacteria bacterium
CCTCGATGATGGGATCCATCACGTTCCTGTCGGAGACACAGGCCTCGCCCAGTTTTTCCAGGGCCGCCTTCACTTTCTTGTTGTCCCGGCTGTTCTTGACCCGGTTCGTCTTCTCAATCTGCTTTTTTTCAAGGGCTTCGTCAATGTCGAGAATCTCCACGGGCAGGCGCTCTTCCGTTACGTATTTGTTCACGCCCACCACGGTTCTCTCCAGGGAGTCTACCTGCTTCTGGTATTGGTACGCCGCGTCGGCGATTTCCTTCTGGGGGTAGTTCTTCTCTATGGCTGAGAGCATCCCCCCCAGGTCGTCTATTTTCCGGATGATCTCAAAAGCCTCCTCCTCCAGTTCATTCGTGAGGGATTCCACAAAATAGGACCCCCCCAGGGGATCGATGGTGTTTGCCGCACCCGACTCTTCCGCGATGATCTGCTGGGTTCTCAGGGCGATCGTGGCAGCCTCCTCCGTCGGAATGGCCAGGACCTCGTCCAGAGAGTTGGTGTGGAGCGACTGCGTCCCTCCCAGCACCGCCGCAAGGGCCTCCAGAGCGGTCCTCACGATGTTGTTGTAGGGCTGCTGGGCTGTGAGGGAGCAACCTGCGGTCTGGGTATGGAAGCGGAGCCACCAGGACCTGGGGTGCTTCGCCTTGAACCTCTCCTTCATGATCTTCGCCCACATCCGCCTCGCCGCTCGAAACTTCGCGACCTCCTCGAAAAAATCCAGATGCGAATTGAAGAAGAAGGAGAACCTCGGGGCGAAGTCATCCACGTCAAGGCCTCTCTCGATCGCCGCCTGGGTGTAGGCGATCCCGTCGGCCAGGGTAAACGCCAGTTCCTGAACCGCGGTGGACCCTGCTTCCCGGATGTGGTAGCCGCTGATGCTGATGGTGTTCCACCGGGGCACTTCCTTGGTCCCGAACTCGACGGTATCCGTGATGAGCCTCAGGGACGGCCTGGGCGGGCACATGAAGGTCTTCTGGGCGATAAACTCCTTGAGCATGTCGTTCTGTATGGTGCCGCCGATGACGCGCCTGGGGATGCCCCTTTTCTCCGCCATGGCGATGTACATGCCCCAGATGACCGGCGCGGGCGGGTTGATGGTCATGGACGTGGTGATCTTATCGATCGGAAGACCTTCGAAAAGGTCCTCCATGTCCTGAAGGGTATCGATCGCCACCCCGCACTTGCCCCCCTCTCCTCTCGCTTTGGGAGAATCCGTGTCATAGCCCATGAGGGTGGGCATGTCGAAGGCTGTGGAAAGGCCTGTCTGGCCCTGGTTGACCAGGTGGTGAAACCGCCGGTTTGTGTCCTTGGCGCTGCCCAGACCCGCGAACATCCGCATGGTCCACAGCCGGCCCCGGTACATCGAGGGCTGGACGCCCCTCGTGTAGGGATACCGGCCCGGAAACCCGACGTCCCTGACAAAATCCTGGTCTTTGACTTCTTCCGGAGAATAAATGCGGTTGATTTCCTTGTCCGAAATGGTGGAGAACTTTGCCAGCCTCTCGGGCGATGCGGAGAAAGCCTCTTCCAGTTCTTCTTCCCATTTCCTCTTCTCTTCCCTGATCTCATCCATCGCTTTCCGGTTGTAGGTCAAGGACATGAAGCACCCCCCCGTATGAAAGACTACCCTGTTTTTGTGAGATTCCAGGCCACCAGGGCAGCGGCCGGTCCGCTGCTGCCCATGGATACCTGACACATCTTTGCACTCCTCATATGCTTTTCCAATGAAGACTCTCCGCCAACCCCACCCATGATCTCTGCGCCCTGGGATGAAGCGCGCATCGCCGCATCGGACGCGAAGATTCGAGCCATGGCCGCCTCTTTTTCGTAGGGTTTTCCATGATCTTTGAGCCATGCCGGCCTCAGGGTGAGAAGCTCCGCAGCGTCGAGCTCGGTCGCCATGTCCGCCAGCCTCCATTGAACCCCTTGGTCCGAAGCGACGGATTTCTTCGAAACCTGTCTTTTCCTGACCCAGGCCAGGCTCTTTTCCTGAACCGCCCGGCCGATCCCGACAGCCAGGGCTGCAATCCCCATCCAGCTTTCCTGCTGGATGCACTTCAGGTGATCCATCCCCTCACCCGCCCTGCCGAGAAGAGCGTCATGGGGGATTTGCACATTTTCAAAGATCATCTCAGCGCTCCTGGAAGCGAGGATATCCAGGCTTTCCTCGACCTTCCCTTTCCGGAACCCCTGCTTCCCTTCCAACCTCACGACCAGGGAACTGAGCCCGGGGCCGCCTCTTTCTCCGTCGGCCTGGGCGACAAAGACGGCGTAGGATGCGATGTGCCCCTGGACCACGAATCGCTTTCGCCCGTTCAACAGCCACCCCAGGCTGTTTTCCGTGGCCTTGGCATGAACGCGGGAAGGCTCGGTATCCCCTTCATCTTCCGCAAAGGCACAGCACCCGATATTCACCCCTGTCACACAAGGTCGAAGGTAGGTATTCTTTTGCTCGTGGCTGCCCCAGGCCAGGATGGGGAAGCAGTAGAAGGCGTGATTGGCGGCCGCAACGGCTCCGACGGCCGGGGATGCCTTGGCCGCTTCCATGAGGCAGAGGACGTGGCTCACCTGGTCCTTGCCCGCACCGCCGTAAGCCTCCGGCACGATCATCCCCGTCAGTTTCCGTTCGCCCATGCGCGCGAAGGCTTCCTGGAGCAGATCCTCCCTGCCTTCCAGTTCTTCTTCCCTCGCCTCGATTTCCTGAGCGAACCGCCGCGCAAGGTCCCTTATGGCTCTCTGATTTTCCGTGAGGGTAAAATCCAATTCAGAACTTCCCCAACAAGGCGCTGGCGATCGTGTTCTTTTGAATCTCTTTGGTTCCCTCGTAAATCTCCATGATCTTGGCGTCCCTGTAAAAACGCTCCACGTCGTATTCCAGCATGTAGCCGTAGCCGCCGTGCATCTGAATCGCTTCATCCGCCACCTCCACGGCGACCCGGCCGGCGTACATCTTGGCGATCGAAGTGAGCTTGGGATCAATGGCGCCCTGATCAAAATTCCAGCCCGCTTTGTATACCACCAGCCTCGCGGTCTCTATCTTGGTGATCATGTCCGCCAGCTTGTGCTGGGTGACCTGAAAGGCGGCCAGCTTCTTGCCGAACTGGCTCCGTTCCTTGACGTAGGCCAGGGCCCTGTCAAATGCGCCCTGGGCAATCCCCAGGGCCTGGGCCGCGATCTCTATCCTGCTCTCGTCGAAGAACTCCAGAACCTGGTAGAAGCCCTTGTTTTCCGTGCCCACGAGGTTGGACAGGGAAACCTTCACGTCATTGAAGGATAGCTCCGCCGTGGAGGTCATCTTGATCCCCATCTTCTCCCCCACGTCCGACCGCGTGTAACCGGGCGTGTCGGTGTCCACGATGATGGTGGACTGTCCCCGGTAGGAGGGCTTTGCCTCAGGGTCGGTCTGGCAGAGGACGATGGCGTAGTTGCTGATGGTCCCGTTGGTGATGAAGGTTTTCACGCCGTTGACGACATACCCGCTACCGGACTTGACCGCGCCGGTGTTCATGAACGTGATGTCGCTCCCATGGTCGGGCTCCGTGAACCCGCCGCTGCTCAGCGCCTCCCCCCTGGTGAGGGGGAGGAGGTATTTCTGCTTCTGCTCTTCCGTTCCGTGCCTCAGGATGATTTCGGAGGCAAAATCGGCCAGGCTGACGGCAATGCCGATCCCGGAATCCTGGCGGCAGAATTCCTCCACGACAAGGGCGTTTTCAAAAATGCCGTACTCCTGTCCCCCGTATTTTTCGGGGAAGTGAATTCCCAGGAACCCGAGTTCGCAAGCCTTCTTCCAGATGGCCCTGGGAAAGGTGTGGATTTTTTCGTGTTCAAGGGCGATGTCTTTGTCAAACTCTCCCTTGGCAAACTCCCGGGCCGCTTTCTGTATCGATTCCTGCTCTTTGTTCAGTTTAAAGTCCATGCTTGAAATCTCCTAACTCTTCCTTCCTATTCAAACCCCCCTTTGAAATCCGGCTTCCGCTTCTCCAGAAAAGCGCTCATCCCCTCTTTGGCATCAGGGCTGGCGAGGCAAAACCCGAAAGCATCCGCCTCGATCTGGCACCCCCGGCGGAGATCCGTGTCATAGCCCCGATCGATGCACTGCTTGACCCCTCTCAGCGCGACCTTGCCCTTGGTGGCGATGAGTTGGGCCGTCTTCATCGTCTCCTCCCAGAGCCTGTCCGGCGGGAAAACCTTGTTCACCAGCCCGATCGCCTTTGCCTCCTGGGCGCTGATCATCCCCCCGGTCATGCAAAGCTCCCTGGCCATGGCTTTCCCGACCAGGCGGGGGAGCCTCTGGGTCCCCCCGAAGCCCGGGATGAGGCCCAGGTTGATCTCCGGCTGCCCGAATTTTGCCGTCTCGGAAGCGTAGATGAAGTCGCACGCCATGGCCATCTCCGCCCCTCCGCCCAGGGCAAAACCGTTCACGCAGGCGATGACCGGTATCGGGAAATTCTCGATCCGGAACCCCAGGTCGTGGCCCTCCAGGGCCCATCTCCTCGCCCCCAGGGACGAGAGGTTGACCATGTAGGAAATGTCCGCACCGGCGATGAAGGCTTTGTCTCCCTCTCCGGTGAGCACCACGACCTTGAGGGAGGGGTCTTTTTCGATCTCATCGAGGGCCTTGTGAACTTCAGCCAGCAACTGGGGGTTGATAGCGTTCAATGCTTTCGGCCTGTTGAACTTGATCACCGCCACGTTTTCGTGTTTTTCGAAAATAATCGTTTCGTATCCCATCCTTGACTCCTTTTCTGATCGAGAGGAGCGCCGGCTCCCACGAACGCTCCCCGGAAATGATTGGCCCCGGACTGGATGCCCTGTTATACCCGCTCCAAAACCGCGGCCATGCCCTGCCCGCCGCCGATGCACAAGGTCGCCAGGCCGAGGGCATGCCCTTTTCTCGCCATTTCATTCATGAGGGTGAGGATGATGCGAGCGCCCGTGCATCCGATCGGATGGCCGATGGAGATGCCGCTCCCGAGGACATTGGTCTTTTCCATGTCGCACTTGAGTTCCCGGATGCATGCGATCGCCTGGGACGCGAAGGCCTCGTTGATCTCCACCACGCCGAAATCGTTCATGGCCAGCTTCTCTTTGCTGAAGATCTTGCGGACCGCAGGGATGGGACCGAGGCCCATGAACGCCGGGTCAACTCCGCCCGTGGCATAGGCCCTTATTTTCACCAGGGGCTTGAGGCCGAGCTGCTTTGCCTTCCCATCGGACATCAGGAGCAGGGCTGCGGCGGCGTCATTGATCCCGGATGCGTTACCCGCCGTCACGGTGCCGTTCTTCTTGAAAGCGGGAGAAAGCTTGGCCATTTTCTCCACGCTCGTATCCATCGGCCTCTCGTCCGTGTCAAAGGCCAGGGGATCTCCTTTTCTCTGGGGGATCATCACCGGGACGATCTCTTCCTTGAAAATGCCCTCGGCGATCGCCTTCCTCGCCCTTTGATGGCTCAGGGCTCCCAGCTGGTCCTGCTCCTCCCTGGAAATCCCGTAGTTCTCCGCGATGTTCTCCGCCGTGATACCCATGTGATACCCGTAGAAAATCTCGAACAGGCCGTCAAAGACCATGAGATCCACCAGGTCCACGTTGTTCATCCTCGCCCCCCAGCGCGCCGCGGGAAGGGCATAAGGGATGAGGCTCATGTTCTCCATGCCGCCCGCCAGGATAACCTCCGCCTCTCCCGCCTTGATCGCCTGCGCTGCCAGGGCCACGGCCTTCATGCCCGAGGCGCAAACCTTGTTCACGGTAAAAGCGTTGGCCTCCTTGGGAATGCCCGCCTTGATGGATGCCTGCCTCGCCACGTTCTGACCCTGGCCTGCGCCCACGACATTGCCCATGATCACCTCGTCCACCCTCACCGGCTCGAGGGAATCCGCGTAGTCGTAAGCCTTTTTCTCCAGGTCCACCATGCCTTTGCCTTTGAAGAAATCCGGGGCGTATCTCGTCTGCTCCTCTGTGGCCAGAGGCCTGAGTCCTGCCCTCTTCAGGGTTTCCTTGAGCACCAGAGCACCCAGTTCGACCACGGGCGTTGATTTCAGCGTTCCGCTAAAGGATCCCACCGGAGTCCTTGCTCCGGACACTATCACCACATCTCCCATAATCATCTCTCCTTTGGTTTTATCAGTGGCAAGTCACGAATGGTTAGATCACCACAAGTCTCGCTTGTTACTCGCCACTCATCACTTGTCATCCCTCGTTAAAAACGACGAGCGTAACCGCCTCTCCGCCTCCCAGACACAAGCTCGCCTCGCCGATTTCAACCCCCTCTCCTTCATCGCATAGAGGAGGGTGGTGAGGACCCGGGCGCCGCTCGCGCCGATGGGATGTCCCAGGGCCACGGAACCGCCATTAACGTTCACCTTTTGGGGGTCCAGGTTGAGCACCTTTCCGATGGCAACGGAAGAAGAGGCAAAGGCCTCGTTGATTTCGTGAAGCCCCACGTCACCGATCGCGATGCCCCCCTTTTCGAGCACCTTAGGTATGGAATAGATCGGAGCGGCCAGGACATATTTCATGTCAATGCCCGCAGAGCCCTGCGGCCCCACCCGGACCATGGGCTTGCACCCCAAGGCATTCGCTTTTTCCCTTTCCATCAGGACAAGGGCCGCGGCCCCGTCGCTGATTTTGGAGGCATTCCCTGCCGTGACCTTTCCGTCTTTCTTGAACGCGGGCTTAAGGCTCCCCAGGGCCTCCGCGCTGGTCTTTGGGGGCCTCAGCGGAATTTCGTCCACGTCAAACGCCCGGGTCTCCCCTTTCCTGGCCGGCACGGAAACAGGGACGATCTCCTTCCTGAATTTGCCCTCCTCCGTCGCTTTCCACGCCCTCTGGTAGGATTGAAGGCTGAAATCATCCATCTCTTTCCTGCTCACACCCCACTTTTCCGCCACCAGCTCGGCGCTCATGCCCATGTGAAAGTCGTTCACATGATCCCACAGCCCGTCGTGAACCATACCGTCCAGGACCCGGCCGTTGTTCATGCGATAGCCGGTCCTCGCCCTCTCCAGCATGTACGGGCAAAGGTTCATGTTCTCCATGCCGCCCGCAACCACCACATCGGCATCTCCACACTGAATCGCCTGGGCAGCGAGCATCACCGCTTTTAGCCCTGATCCGCACACCTTGTTCACGGTGATCGCTCCCGCGTCCCAGGGCAAGCCTGCCCTGACCATGGCCTGCCTTGCCGGGTTCTGGCCAAGGCCGTGGGGGAGGACACACCCCATGATCACCTCGTCCACGTCCTCTTTCGTTATACCCGCCCTTCCGATCGCTTCCCTGATCACCAAAGAGCCCAGTTCCGTTGCCGGAACGGCGCTCAGGGCCCCGGCGAAATCACCGATCGCCGTACGGCATGCGCTCACAATCACAGCTTCTTTCATCCCCGTCTCCTTCTCGTTGGACCTCTAGAACATAAAGAAAGAAATATACCTAGACCCCTCTTTTCAAGTCAAGACCTAAAAACCCGGGCGATCGGCCTCCGGCAGCCCCATCATCTATCATTGAGCATTCAACAATGGTCATCTGTCATCTTAGACTGATCAAAGACCATTTGCCTTTCACCGTTCACTCCCTCAAAACCCGATGGTCCGTTTTCATTGTTCAATGCTCAATGTTCAATGTTAAATGACCATTGTTCAATGACCAATGTTAAACGACCGGGTCCTGATTTTCCTTGACAGGGTTGCCCTTTGGTCCATAATTCTGTATTCATAGGGGGACCCTTCCCAGGGCCAACCGCCCAATCCGGAAGAGAAGATCAGAAAGGTGAGCATTATGAACCTCTTAGCCGAAGAATTGAATGATTTGATTCAGCCTGCCAATCTTCATGTGTTTGACATGCTTTCAGAGGTGGGAAAAAATCTCTTTTTCCCAAAAGGCATCCTGACCCAGGGCGCCGAGGCAAAGGAAAAGGCTCACCGTTTCAACGCCACCATCGGCATGGCCACTGAAAAAGGCCGCACCATGTACCTCCCCTCGGTGATGAGCATGATCCGTGGCCTCGAGCCTGAAGAGACGCTCGCCTATGCCCCGTCGTACGGCATCATGCCCCTTCGCAAGGCATGGAAGGATTCCATCCTGGAAAAGAACCCTTCCCTTTCGGGAAAAAAGATCAGCCTCCCCGTGGTCACAAACGCTCTCACCCACGGCCTGAGCGTCGTATCCGACATGTGGGTCAACCCCGGGGACGTCATCACCCTGCCGGACAAGCTCTGGGGAAACTACAACATGGTCTTTGCCGTGCGCCGGGGTGCCAGGATCGTCACTTACGGGCTGTTCGAAAACGGCAGGGGCTTTAACCTCAAGGGCTTTGAGAATTGCCTCAAAACAGAGGCGGCCAAGAAAGATAAACTCATCGTTCTCTTCAATTTTCCCAACAACCCCACAGGGTACACGGTGACCAACGGTGAAGCGGATCGGATCGTGGAGATCCTGCTGAACATCGCCGAGAAGGGCAAGAACATCCTAGCCCTCACGGATGATGCCTATTTCGGGCTTTTCTATGAGAAGGAGGCTTTGCAGGAGTCGATTTTTTCCCGGATGACAGGCCGGCACCCGAGGCTTTTCGCGATCAAGCTGGATGGGGCGACCAAAGAGAATTATGTGTGGGGTCTGCGGGTTGGGTTCATCACCTACGGCGGTTATTTCGGCGGCAACCATGACCAGGTTTACAATGCCCTGGAGCGCAAGACCGCCGGAGCTGTGAGGGGGTCGATCTCCAATGTCTCCCATCTGAGCCAGTCCATCGTGCTCAAATCATTGCTCGCCCCGACCTACAAAGATGAAAAGGAAGAAAAACTCCGGATCATGACCGAGAGGGCTCAAGAGGTAAAACGGGTGCTCGCGAACGACAAGTACAGGGAAGCCTGGGAGGTCTACCCCTTCAACTCCGGGTACTTCATGTGCCTGAAGCTGAACAAGGTGGATGCAGAGACCCTGAGGGTTCACCTTCTTGACCGTTACGGGATCGGCCTCATCAGTCTCGGGAAACACGACCTGCGGATCGCTTTCTCCTGCGTTGAAAAAGAGGACCTTCAAGAGCTTTTCGACACGATCCTCAAGGGGGTCAAAGACCTGGACCACTGAAACATGTGGAATATTCCCGAAGATCTCGTCAAGTCCATCCAGAAAGAGCCCTGGGCGCAGTCCTGCCAGGGGCAGGACTTCTGGACCCGTCTGATGACGTGGTTCAAAGGCATCGTCCTGCCGGAGTTTCTGGGCGATATCTCCAAGCAGGTGGACGAGATCATCGAGATCAGCCCTGATCTGTCGGAGCAGGAAATCCTGACCAAGGCGACCCGCCACATGGTCCAGTTCCTGGACGCCATGTCCGCATCTGTCAGGATCTACGATCCCAACACGGAGCAGATGCTCTCCTACGGATCTTACCCTTACGAGGAGCACTCCAGAGAGAAGCACATCCCCCTCGAGGAAACGATCGCAGGTCATGTGGTGAAGAGCAGAAGGC
>JAGUZM010000019.1 GCA_020060805.1 Deltaproteobacteria bacterium
ATGTACGCGACCTTTTTGGCATTCTTTCCGAGGAAGAATGGCTTTTCGCTGACGATGTTTCCCGCGTGAGGTATCTGCTCACGGCGCTGGAAAATGGCATTGACGGGGAAACTCTCGGAGCCAGCCTGTATGAGCTGACGTTGATTCCGGACTTCAAGCTCTTTGCCGATACTGGAATGGTCAACAGCAAGATACGACGAAACCTGGGCAGCGTTCGGAATCTGATGACCTCCCATAAATCCGTTCGAGGGCGCATCGCAGATTTGGGCCTCAGCGACAAAACCCTCGAAGCTCGGCTGTCCACCTACTTTGAAAAATACGACATTCAGGAACCAGAAGCCTGGACACCTCCAATTGCGATAGACAAGAGTTGGTGGAGCATCTCGTTTGACAAGTGGGCCTTCCAGGAAGAACTCTCACTGGACAAGATTCTGCTGGAGGTTTTAGAAACCGATTTGCCGGTTGTGCAGGAAGATGAAACCGACGATCAGCTATCCGGCCTTATCGGGCAGCAGGTTCTGGTCCCTAACGACCGCCGCAAGATGAACATAGTTTTTGAGGTCAATCCTCACCCGGGCAAGGTCAGCGGGTTGGATCATTTTACGGTCCAAATCGTTTCACAGAACGATGGCCCGGTCGGAAAATCCAAGAAGGTCAAAGCCTGGACGCCAAATAGACTGCAATGCACGACCAATCTGGCCAAACTCAACAAGATCGAGTTTGAGGAAGGTTGGCATTTCATCCGTATTCTTCCATGGACCGCCGATGGCGATCCGATTCCACTGGAATCAGATTCCGGTTCTGAGTCCGCTAAGCGTTCTTATGAGAGCGAGCCGTTCTATGTCCTTCCGGGCGGAAACATTGAGGAAGAGCCGCCTCAAAGGGCGATCCCCATCGAGCAGAGTCTTGAACACGCCCGATTCCGCTTGCAGCTCACCGCCCTGGGGGACGAACGCGATCCCGAGGAGATCGCTATAAGCGGAGTTGCATGGGCTGAAGGTGGACGCTCAAAAAAGGTTTCTCGCCAGGAGACCTTGCTGGCCAAATTTGGCCGTGAGGGCGCGGTGCAGATCCCGTTGTCACGTATGCTAAAAACCATCGAACAACGAATTCTGGCCGAACCGAAACATCCATCTGGCTGGCGAATGCAGATCAACCTGGATACTGCGGAGCCGCCTTCAGAAGTTGGACTCACGCTGCCATCCTCAGCCGCAATGGCCTCGTTCTTGGCTGCTCGGGAAGAGCTGTTTGCCACGGTTCGCAAAGATACGGCCGAGCTGATCATGCAGGGGCTTTCTTTCAGAGACGCCGAGACGGAGTGCTTGGCGTATGCCGACGCCTACCTTGATCTGGTACGGAACCTCATTCGCCAAGCCGAAACAACTTCCGGTGCCGAGAGGCAGCAACATCTCCAGGCGCTGCGAAATGTGTTGGCCGTGGATTCCATTCACGTCATCTTGACCGATTTCCGGGGCAGGCATCGCGAGGCAGTTCTGGTTTCTCCGACCCACCCCCTTCGCGCCCTATGGCTGAGCAGTTGGGTGGCTTTGGGCAAGGATTGGATTGAAAAAATTAAAGCGGGTGGAAAAGACTACATCCCGCATGTTCGATCAGCGCTCCTGGATGGTCTCGTACCCTCGTCGTATCCAGTTGGGGTTCCCGTTGAAGATGGTCGCATTTTTACCCCGGTCGATAACCTGAACGCTTTTTGGGCTTTGTACGCGCCCACCACGGAAGAAAACTCACGCGGCCTGATGGCGGAGATCTGCTCCGCTCTTGGCCTGGCTGAGCCGTCAGCAGCGGGAGCGGACATCTCCGGTAAAGTGATTGCGGATAAAATTGAGCGCTATCTTTCCCAGCACCCTTACGTCCGTGAGTTGTCACTAAACGTTTTCAACCCCGGAGCCGGATCGGTGATAGCGGATGCCCTCGTGTCGCTACAGCAGAAGCGCGAGCATGCCGATCTGCGCTACGACATTCGGCTATTCACATCAGATCCCGATTCTCCGGTGCTGGGAGAAGCCCTTGAGTCGATGGTTCGTCCGGGAGCCACGGTCAACGAAGCGGCAGATGCCTTTGCAACCTCGACCGGCAGCCATCTGTTTTCAAAGCTGAATCTGGCCAAACACGCGCTTTCCGAGTTCCATGCAAACGCAAAAGAGTTTCCCGCCCACATCAGCGTACTGCTGGACGTGTTCCCTGCCGAGGAGCTTTCCATTGCCGAGAAGCCTATGGGAATCACCCCACTGCACGGATTGATACAGGATTTCGACACCGAGTTTGTTGACGATGATTCCGGTACCTTCTGGAACAAGCGTCCGATTGTCGGGCGCTCTCTCAATTCAGACAGTCATGCGGCTTGTTTTGATTTGCTGTCAAATCTAAGCCGTCACCTCTGCTTTGCGACCTCAGCGGTTGCGGCCTCCGGAGCCAGCTTTAAATCGGTGCCTGTCGTGACCCTGGGTCTTGATGTCGCCCAACGAGAGCTGATCTATGAAGTTCATCAGATCAGTGACTGGGTGTTCACCATTGATCGCAACATGGGAATTGAATTCTTCGATCATGGTGGACGGAAGAACAGGCCCGATTACCTGATTGATTATGTCCCAGGAGCCAGCTCACAGGCGACGCACAACCTGATCATATCCTCACGTTCCAACGATGAACTCGAGGCTATGTTGAAGCCGGTCTTGCTCGGGCACGGACTATCAGCCGATGGCGAGCAATCAGTTCAAATTCTGGCAAACCTGCGCTCGCTGTCAGGGCAACTTGCGTTGAAGCTGATCTCTGCACCTACACAGCAAGCGGAGGCGCTCGGTCTAGCTTTGGCCAGGCTCTACCTCGAATACCAAGGAGCCTTGAGCAACCAAGTCATTGTGCCGTTGGACGCGCACACGGACCTTTACCGCTCAAGCGGTGAATCTGACGATGTCAACGATGCCATCAGTCTGCAACGCACCGACCTGGGGTTGTTCGACTTGGATTTGAACACCAGGACGATTACGTGCAACCTGGTTGAGGTGAAATGTTACTCGCAGGTGGGCGACTTCGCGGCCTTCAACCAACTGAAGGAGCGGATTTCCGCCCAAATCAATCAGAGCGAGCGCATCCTCCAGCGCCACTTTGATCCGGCCCTGAAAAAGCCGGACCGGCCGGATAGGTTGCTCAAGAGCCGGGAGTTGGCTCAGATCCTTCGATTCTATCTTGAGCATTCCCTGCGTTACGGCATTTTCGATGTGACTGCCGCACAGGAAGCACGAGGTCTGTTGGAATCGATTGAGCAGGGCTACTCGCTTCAATTCCGCCGCTGCGCACTGATCTTCGACTTCGACAAGTCCGGAACCGAAGCTCCGGACAACGAGGTGGGCATTGAATTCCACCGCATCGGCAAGGATCTCATTCACGCCTTGCTGGACAACTGCCGCAAGCCAGTTTCCGTCGAGATTGAGGAGGAACCGACCGCGCACCTCCTGAGCGAGCAGTTTATACCGAACGTGCCGAAGCTTGAGACAGCCGCTTTCATCGCGCCCAAGAGAGCCCGGTCAACGTCCTGGACGGTGGACGAGCTCTGGGACGAAGAGCCAGAGGCTCCAATAACCCAGCCAACGCATCCTGCCGTAGAGGAAACACCCGCACCTGCACAAGAGGAAAAAGAAGAA
>JAGUZM010000158.1 GCA_020060805.1 Deltaproteobacteria bacterium
AAAAAAAAACAGGATAACGAAAAGCCTGATGGCTGGCACCATCAAGAAGCGGCGGATGTTCGACAATGTCCAGCCTGATCTCAAAGGCCTCGCCCTCATGTCCAAGCTCGCCATCTTTCACGATGACGGGATCCTGAGGGGCGTCGCCGGCGCACTGGCAAAGGAAGGCATAGAAATCATCAGCTCCACCCAGTACCTACCCGAGCTTCTGGCACCCCCGGGGTGCCTGACCAAAAGGAAACCCACGGCCTCCGAAAAGGAGGACATGGATTTCGGGTTCCGGATGGCCAAGGAGCTGGGCCGCCTCGATATCGGCCAGTGCGTGGTGGTGAGGAGGAAGACCGTTCTCGCCGTGGAGGCGATAGAGGGGACCGATGCTGCGATCCTCAGGGGAGGAGAGCTGGCCAAGGAAAACGCCGTGGTCGTCAAAGTGAGCAAGCCCCACCAGGACTTTCGATTTGACGTGCCCGCTGTGGGTCTTGAAACCATCCAAGTGATGGCCAGGGCCAAGGCATCGGTGCTGGCCATAGAGGCGGGAAAGACATTGGTTTTTGACAAAGCGGAAATGATTGCGTATGCTAACCGATGGCGCATGACCATCATGTCCCTATGACCTGCCCTGATATCCGAGCGCCTGGCGGATGTGCTTAGGTGGATTCCTTTTTCTGGAGAGGGCGAACCCGTGGAGGGGAAAAAACTTAGAGTCGGTGTGATCGGTGTCGGCCATCTGGGAGAGTACCATGTGCAGAAATACAGGGCCATCCCGGAGGTGGATTTTGTCGGCGTGGTGGATACGAATGCCCGTCGCGCCGCTGAAATAGCGGGAAGATACGGCACCAAGCCTTTCGGCCATCACGACGAACTGCTGCGCCGGGTCGACGCGGTGAGCCTCGCTGTGCCCACGGAGAAGCATTTTGAAGTGGCCAAAGACGTCCTCTCGGCCGGGGTCCATCTCCTCGTCGAAAAACCCATCACCTATGAACTTGGTCCCGCAGATACCCTTATCCGTATGGCGGAGGAGAAAAATCTGGCCCTTCAGGTGGGGCTCGTGGAGCGTTTCAACCCGGCGGTCGTCAAGATGCAGACGGCCCTCACCCGGCCCGTGTTCATCGAGTCCCACCGGATGAATCTATTCACCCCGAGGGGAACCGATGTGGACGTGGTTCTCGACCTGATGATCCATGATCTGGACATCATCCTCCACATCGTGCCCTCTGAAGTGAAGGAACTGCACGCCGTCGGCATGTCCGTCCTGACCGAAAAAACGGACATCGCCAACGCCAGAATGATTTTCGCAGACGGCACGGTGGGGAACTTGACTGCAAGCAGGGTTTCCGACAAGGCCCTCAGAAAAATACGCATTTTCCAGCCTGACGCCTATCTTTCCGTGAACTGTTTGAAGAGGGAGCTGAGCATCACCCGGCTGGATGGAAAGCTGAGGGATGACAACGGTTTTCCTCAAGTCACGTCCAGCAATATCCAGTTTCCCGGCCGTGACCCCCTGGCAGATCAAATCAGCTCTTTTGTAAAAAGCGTCCTCAACGGTTCCAAGCCGATCGTCTCCGGCCACGATGGCCGAAGGGCGCTGAAATACGCCTTGAGCATCATCGATCAAATTGAAAGAGGGTGCAGGAATTTCCAGACCGTATGCTGATTCCATGAAATCCGGGCTGGCGCTCATCGTGGCGGGTGAAGCTTCAGCCGATCTGCACGGGTCCAATCTCGTTTCCGCCGTGAAGAAGTTAGATCCTCTCCTGACCTTCCGGGGCATCGGCGGCAGGATGATGGAAGACGTAGGGGTTGACGTCCTTTTCCCATCCTCTGAACTGGCCGTGGTGGGCCTGACAGAAGTCTTCTCCAGATGGCGCACGATTCTCAAAGCCTATTTTCGCCTGAAATCCATCCTCGAGCACGACCGGCCTGACCTTCTTGTTCTCATAGACTTCCCTGATTTCAACATTCCCCTCGCCCGCCACGCAAAACGTTTCAACGTCCCCGTCCTCTACTACATCAGCCCCCAGGTCTGGGCATGGAGAGCCGGGAGAGCGAAGAAACTCGCCCGCCGCGTGGACCGCATGGCCGTGATCCTGCCGTTCGAAGAGGGCTATTACCGCCGCCGGGGGATGAGCGTGGACTACGTCGGCCATCCCCTCCTTGACGCCATCCCTGACAGCCTCTCCAGGCAAGAAGCGGTGAGGAGGTTTCATCTTGAAGGGACCCGGCCTGTCCTCGGTCTTCTTCCAGGCAGCCGCAAAGAGGAAGTCATCCGCCTTCTGCCGGTCATGGTGAAAGCGGCCGAGCTTCTGAAGAGGCGCTATCCCGGGCTCGCCTGCCTGCTCCCCCGGGCCTCCACCATCCCCCAGACCCTTGTCGAGCCGATCACCGCCCCGTCCTCCGTCCCGATCAAGGTCGTCGAAGGAGATATCTACGGGGCCCTAGGGGCATGCGATATCGCATTGGTCAAGTCGGGGACCGCAACCCTGGAAGCGGCGATCATGGGCATTCCCATGGTCATCGTCTATCACGTTTCACCCATCAGTTATTGGGTCGCACGCATGGCCGTCAAGGTGCCTTTTATCGGTCTCGTGAACCTTGTAGCGGGCGACAGGGTCGTGCCGGAGCTCATCCAAAACGACGTGACTCCCCAAAACCTAGTCAGGGAAACGGTGGATATTCTGGAGGATGGCCACAGAAGGGCTGATATGATAAAAAGGCTGGGTGAAGTCAGGGATAAACTCCGCAAAGGCGCATCCGAGAGAACAGCCCAAATAGCCCTGGAAATGATGGCAAAAGGATAGGAAATGGGCAGGACCATCCTGATCGTTGACGACGAAGAGAGCATCATCCAGTCCCTTCAAGGCATACTCGCCGACGAAGGCTTTGACGTCATCAGCGCCACCAGCGGCTCCTCAGCCCTTGAGAAGATCGACGAGACGATGCCTGATCTCGTTTTACTGGACATCTGGATGCCGGGCCTGGACGGCATCGAAACCCTCGTCAAAATCAAAGAATCCCATTCCCAGCTCCCGGTGATCATGATGTCCGGCCACGGCACCATCGAGACCGCTGTGAAAGCGACAAAGCTCGGGGCTTATGATTTCATAGAAAAGCCTCTTTCCCTGGAAAAGGTTCTCTTATGCATCAACAACGCGGTGGATCACTCGAAACTCGAGGAGGAAATCACCCTCCTCAAGGAAAAACAAAAAGGGAAGTACCAGATCACGGGAGACAGCGACGCCATCAGGCAGCTCAAGGAACAGATCAGGATTGTCTCCCGCACCAACGCGTGGGTCCTGATTTCAGGAGAGAATGGGACGGGGAAAGAACTCGTGGCGCACACGATTCATCGCCTGAGCCCCCGAAGCCGCAAGCCCATGATCGAGGTCAACTGCGCCGCCATCCCGGAAGAGCTGATCGAGAGCGAGCTGTTCGGGCATGAAAAAGGCGCCTTCACGGGCGCCGCGACCATGAAAAAGGGGAAATTCGATCTTGCCCACGAGGGAACCCTGTTTCTGGATGAGATCGGCGATATGAGCCTCAAAGCGCAGTCCAAGACCCTCCGGATCCTCCAGGAGCAGAAATTCGAAAGGGTCGGCGGGTCCAGGACCATCCAGGTTGATGTGAGGGTCATCGCTGCAACAAACAAGGACCTGGAAGCGGAGATTCAAAAGGGAACGTTCCGGGATGACCTGTTCTACCGACTGAACGTGATTCCCATGCGGGTTCCTCCCCTGAGGGAGCGGGTGGAGGATATCCCTCAGCTCATCAAGGAGTTCATCTCGGAAATTTCCGTGGACATGAACCTGGAGCCTAAGGTCTTCTCCGAAAAGGCTCTCCTGCTGCTCAGGAGGTACCAATGGCCGGGAAACGTGAGGGAGCTGAGAAACCTCGTGGAGAGGCTGTTCATCATGGTGCCCAGCAGAGAAATCCAGGCTTCCGACATCCCGCCTCCCTTCAGCCAGGTTCCTGATGCGAAAGATGCCTATGCTTTGGGGCTCGCTGCCGGGACTTACAAAGACGCGAAGGGACTTTTCGAGAAGGCATTTCTCGCAAAGAAACTCCAGGAGTTCAACTGGAACATTTCTCAGACTGCGGAGGCGATCGGCATCGAACGGAGCAATCTTCACAAGAAGATCAAAGCCTATGGACTTGAAAATCTTCGATCTCCATAGCCTCCATGAGTTTCTTCCACACCTCTCCCCTCCCGTCCTTCGTTTTTGCGGAGAAGAGGATCGGCGCATCCCCTGAAACGCCTTTCAGCTTCTCGGTGGCCTCTCTCGCCCTCAAAACAGCCTGATGACGGGAGAGCTTGTCCGCTTTGGTGAGAACCAGGATAGGGCTTCTTCCGTATTCCTTCAGCCACCTCACGAGCTCCGTGTCCTCTTGGCCGGGATCCCTCCTGATGTCAAGAATGACCACCACCGCTTTGAGGTTGGCCCGTTTGCGGAGGTAGGTCTCGATCATTTCTCCCCATTTCTTTTTCATGCTCCGGGCGACGGCGGCGTACCCGTAGCCGGGCAAATCAACCATGTAGAAACGATTCGCCACTGAAAAGAAATTGATCGCCTGGGTTCTGCCCGGAGTCGAACTTGTCTTGGCCAGTTTCTTCCTGTTCACGAGGGCATTGATCAAGGAAGACTTCCCGAC
The DNA here is from genome assembly GCA_020060805.1 of Deltaproteobacteria bacterium. Classification (GTDB taxonomy): domain Bacteria; phylum Desulfobacterota; class DSM-4660; order Desulfatiglandales; family HGW-15; genus JAHECH01. Next base: position 4,648 of record JAGUZM010000158.1, read on the forward strand.
ATTCGACCTGCCGGCAAAGGCCACCTCCGGCCTGTCTTCCGGCGGATAGTGGCTTTCCCGGAACGCACTTTTTATGAAATCAACTTGCATGACAAATTTTCCGCATTCGGCACTAGTGTCGTGTACCAGAAATAGGTTGTCATCTCGACCGCAGGGAGAGATCTTTTAACTACTCTGAAACGTTAGATTTCTCACTTC
>JAGUZM010000165.1 GCA_020060805.1 Deltaproteobacteria bacterium
TCCTGGAAAGGCCCATGGCCGCACGATGATAGGGTTTCAGGGGGGTGATGTCCTTGCCTTTGAAGGTGATGCGGCCTCTCTGGGGGCTGTAGAGCCCGTTGATGCAGTTCATCATGACCGTTTTGCCTGCGCCGTTGGGGCCGATGATTGAGTGAATCTCACCCCTTTTCACTTCCAGGTCTACGCCGGCCAGAGCAGCAACCCGACCGAAATACATGTGAACGTTTTCGAGCTTCAAGATCGTTTCGGCGCTGTTCTGTTCATTCGTATGAGTCATGCGTTGCAGCCTCCAATCTCGGAATCCTGCACTATCCTATTAAGGGCATCGGGGAAGAATGGGGAAGGAATACATATGCCTACAGGTAAAACGAATATACCCTTTACTTTTTTCAACCCGATCTTGTCAACCTAATTCTCTTGAGAGAACGCCCCGGGGGAACGAATAGCTATCCCGTCATCACATTGCAACTGTGAAGCAGCTAGATTCTAATACCTGCCCGGCAACACCTGCGGAATGAGATGCTTTTCACACTGGGCGAGAAAGAAGTCGTCGGTCATGCCGGAGATGAAGTCTCGCACGATTTCGGGACGGGAGGTGGTCTCCACGTAGTCTGAGGACATCCCCTCCAGGAATTCCTTGTAGATGTCGGAGTCCATGTCCCCCTTTTCAAGGTCCTGGAGGTACTTTTCATAGAGAAGCCCGAACATGAGCTTGACCTTGGGCGTTTGCATCTTCACCTTTCCGCTCAGGTAAATACGCTCCTGGTTGAACTCCTTGAGCCTCCTGAGTGCCTGGGCTACCTCTTCGCTGAACGAGAGCCATTCCTGATCCAGGCTGCTGGCGACGAGGTCCTCCACCAGGGTGTAAACGATCGTTCCGTTGGTATCGCCGAGGGTCAGACGGCACTCCTGTGGAATGTCCGCCCTCGTGATCAAGCCGAGCCTGATAGCGTCCTCTATATCCCGCCCGACGTAACTGATGGTGTCAGCCATCCTGACCGCACATCCCTCCAAAGTCATGGGCCTGATTTCCACGGAGGGGTTCGCCTGTTTCCCTTCCATCAGCTTTTGGAGAAGGTCAAAATCGCGCGTTTTGTCAGGGTGAAGGGCCGGGGTGTGAACTTCGCCGTCATGGGCAAGGATCCCGTCCAGAACCTGAAGGGTCAGGTTCCACCCTTTCCCCTTTCTCTCGATTCTCTCCAGGAACCGGACCCCCTGGATGTTGTGGAAAAAATGGCCCAGCCCGTGCTGCTGGGAGAGGTCGGAGAGGAATTTTTCGCCATCATGGCCGAAGGGGGTATGGCCGATGTCGTGGCCGAGGGATATGGCCTCAATCAGATCTTCGTTCAGCCGGAGAAGGCGGCCGATGGTCCTGGCGATTTTGGAGACGAGCTGAACATGGAGCACGCGGTGGGTGATGTGATCGTTCTTGATGAGGTAGAACACCTGGGTCTTGTCAATGTAACGGGAGTAAGCGAGGGAGTGGAGGATCCGGTCGGTGTCGAGGGAGAAATTCTGCCTGTGCCCGACGATGACCCGTTCCTCCTCGCGTTTTCTCACAGCATCCCGGCTGAGACAGGCCCAGGGAGAGAGGTGTTGTTCTTCCCTATCATCCAGGCGCGTCCGTATCACCTGAAGCCGGCTTCCCTGTTGGCTACGATCTTCCCTCACCTTTTCCCTCAGGACGATAGATCTCTTTGAGTTCTTTCATATATAATGAAATCGGCTGCTGCGGGTCAATCAAATTGATCGCATTTTTTCCTTGAAAAGGCCCATAGCGGGTGATAATAAAATGCGTTTATCGCAATTCGGCTGAAGGAAACGGCGGCCCGAGGGGGCGGAAAGGTGAAATCGGCGCCGTTTAAACTGAAAATTCGCACGTCCAGGGGAGTCCCCGGTGCCCAAGGGACTGGAAAACGATTGGGTGAGAGGCCTGGGCGGAAGAAGAACCGCGGGATAGGAGGATGGAATGGCGGCAAACATCAGCATGAAAGAGTTGTTGGAAGCGGGGGTCCATTTCGGCCATCAGACAAGGCGCTGGAACCCCAAGATGAAATCGTACATCTTTGGGTCTCGGAACGGTATTCACATCATCGATCTTCAGAAAACGGTGAGTCTTTTCCAAACGGCCTATGAGTTCATCACACGCACGGTGTCAGATGGATATTCCGTGCTTTTTGTGGGAACCAAGAAGCAGGCCCATGATTCGATCGTGGAGGAAAGTGAGCGGTGCGGCATGTTTTACGTCGTGAACCGATGGCTCGGCGGCACCCTGACCAATTTCCAAACGATCAGGAAGAGCGCAGCGCGGCTCAAGGAACTGGAGGCGATGAAAAAGGACGGCTCCATCAGCCGGTACACCAAGAAAGAAGTCATCCGGATGGAAAAGGAATTGGCCAAACTGGAGAGGAACCTGGGCGGCATCAAAGACATGGATGAACTGCCCGGAGCGGTGTTTATCGTGGATCCCAAAAAAGAGGCGATCGCCGTCAGGGAGGTCAGAAAACTGCACATCCCCGTCGTGGCGATCGCTGATACAAACTGTGATCCCGATGAAATTGACTACATCATTCCCGGCAATGACGACGCGATTCGAGCCATCCGTCTGATCACATCAAGAATCGCGAATGCGTGCATCGAAGGCCATAACCTGGCCGAGGAGCGTTTGAGAGCGGAGGCGGATAAGGAAAAAGAGATCGGGAAGCCTGAAGATCTCCCCTCAGCGGAAGGAGAGAAGAAAGGGCCTGAAATCGTTTTTGTTTCCCGTAAAGACGAAGCTGAGAGAAAAGAAGATCTGGCGGAGGAGAGATAAATTGGAAATAAGCGCAGCATTGGTGAAGGAACTGAGGGAGAAGACCGGCGTCGGAATGATGGACTGCAAGAAAGCCCTCCAGGAGTCGGGTGGGGACCTCCAATCAGCCATCGACTACCTGCGGAAGAAGGGAATTGCCACGGCCAAGAAAAGGGGCGGCCGGCAAACCTCGGAAGGGCAAGTGCAATCCTATATCCACGGGGGCGGAAAGATAGGGGTCCTTGTCGAAGTGAACAGCGAGACCGATTTTTCCGCCAAAACGAACGATTTCTCGGAGTTCGTGAAGAACCTGGCGATGCAGATCGCCGCCACGAACCCCCTGGCGGTTGACAGGGAAGGCATTCCCGCCCATGTCCTGGAGAAAGAGAAGGAGATCTACATGACCCAGGCCAAGGAGTCGGGCAAACCTGAAAAGGTCTGGGAGAAGATGGTGGAGGGGAGACTGAAGAAGTTCTATTCCGAAACTTGCCTTCTGGAGCAGCCTTTCGTGAAAAACCCGGAGATTACGGTCCAGGATCTGCTCAATGACCTGATGGCCAAAACAGGCGAAAACATCGTTGTCAGACGGTTTGTCCGGTACCAGTTGGGAGAGGCTGATGACCGTTAAGAAACCCCGTTACCGACGGATCCTGCTCAAGATGAGTGGTGAAGCCTTGATGGGGGATGCGTCTTTCGGCATCAGGCCGTCCGTGCTGAAATCGGTAGCCAAGGAGGTGCATGATCTTTGCCGCCTGGGCATCCAAATCGCGATCGTCATAGGCGGTGGCAATATCTTCCGGGGTCTCAACTGCTCGGAATACCATATGGGCCGCGTGCCGGCCGACCACATGGGCATGCTCGCCACGATGATCAACGCGATCGCCCTTGGGGAGGCGTTGAATCACCTCGGGACGCATGCGCGCGTGATGTCAGCGATCGAGATGAACAAAATCGCCGAGCCTTATATCCGGGCAAGAGCGGTGACCCACATGGAAAGGGGGCGCTTGGTGATTTTCGGGGCGGGAACGGGAAACCCCTATTTCAGCACGGATACCGCTGCGGCGCTGAGGGCGATGGAGATCGGTGCCGACGTGCTGCTGAAGGCGACGAGGGTCGATGGCGTATACCCCACCGACCCTGAAAAGGACCCCACGGCCAAGCCTTTTTCTAAACTCACCTACCAGGAGTTTCTGGAGAAGAACCTGAAGGTCATGGACATGACCGCCGTCGCACTCGCCATGGGGCAGAATTTGCCGATCATCGTTTTCAATCTCCGAAAGAAGGGAAACATTCAAAAGGCCGTGTATACGCCGCACGTGGGCACGCTTATTTCAGGGGGATGACCATGAAGGATGAGATCCTTGCGGAATGTGAGCAGAACATGGGCAAGAGCATCGAGGTGCTCAAGAAGGAATTCTCCCGGATCAGAACAGGACGGGCATCGACAGCCCTTCTGGACGGGATCAAGGTGAGCTGCTATGAGACCCAGATGCCTCTGGATCAGGTCGCTTCTCTGTCCATACCGGAAAGCCGGCTGATCACGGTCAAGCCGTGGGACCAGTCGATCATCGGAGAGATAGAGAAGAGCATCCTCAAGTCGGAACTGGGCCTCAACCCGGTGAGCGACGGCAAAATCATTCGCATCCCCATCCCTCCCCTCACGGAGAGCCGCAGAAAGGAACTGGTCAAAGTCGCCAAAAGGACGGCGGAGGAAGGGAAAATCGCCGTTCGAAACCACCGGCGTGAAGCGAATGAAATGCTCAAAGAGCTGAAGAATGAAAA
>JAGUZM010000266.1 GCA_020060805.1 Deltaproteobacteria bacterium
ATCCCTGCGCCCGTGAACACGACCAGGTGGCGGGATTCATACATCCACTGGGCCAGGGTCTCGACCCTCCTGTTCAAATCCTCAGTCATGGCTTCCGGCGATAAGAACCCGCTCCTAATCTCTCCCCAAGAGTCGTCATTTTTTCCGCTGATACAGGCCAACCAGCTCCGCCTTGGAAAGGATGTGCCCCTCCATCGCTTTTTCCAGCTTTGCTTTTGTCGGCTCCTTAAGGTCAGGAAGAACAACGTCCAACGCGTAGAGCTTATGGAAGTAGCGGTGCTTGCCCGCAGGCGGGCAAGGACCGCCGTAGCCTGTCTTTTTCCAGTCGTTCAGGCCATGCAATGTTCCCTTCGGGAGATCCTTCTCTTTTACCCCTTCGGGCAACGAAGCGCTCGTCCCTGGCATATTATATATTACCCAATGAACCCAGGTCATTCTTGGGTTGGCAGGGTCCGGAGCATCGGGATCGTCAACAATCAATGCGAAGCTCTTCGTTCCCTCCGGGACTTTGGCCCACGATAATGGGGGGGAAACATCTTCGCCGTCGCACGTGTACTTCCTGGGGATTTCCCCCTGGTTCCCAAAACTTGATGACGTCAATTCCATCATAGGTTTCACCTCCTCGGCGTTGGCTGAGACGATAAACAGAAAGAAAACGATTTGGATAACGACGAAAAAACATCTTTTCATAGTTCCTCTCCGAGTAATGAGGTTTACTGAATCAACGGATGGGGTGTTCGGGGTCTCCGGTGACCTTGGCAGCCTTTCCGTTTTCCATCTCCAGCCGAAGGCCACAGCGCGCATGGCATAGACCGCAATAGGTTCTCCTGGTTTCTGGCATGACATACCCCTCCTCTCTGCCTTCCGGGCGCTCCGTACAGCCCATTTACTCCTTGATCTACAGAAACAATCCCTCGATCCAGACTTCTTGACCCCCAACTCCTTGGAAGCACTGCTTGATTTTACTTAATACTTCCGGTTCTCGGGCCGTGTCAACCCATTCACGCAGGGTCGCTCCAGGCGTGTTTAGGGCGGCCCTCGCACCAGAGAAGATCTCACAAACTCTCCGCCTGATACTTCTGCTTCAAGCACCTCCGAAAGCTCTGCGATCACCCGCGCCTCGGATCCTAAAAAAATGGCTTGATTGACATACCACGGCGTGGCATTATTATTTTTGTATATCGTCTTTGCCAAAATATAGGTTTATGCAAGCCACGAGAGGTTGAAAATTGAGTCCCTTGAAATCGGTGAACCGTCGCTTGTTTGAGTTCCTTTCGGTACGCTCCTCCGTTGTCAAGTTGCTATTGGCGGTCCTTCTGATTGTTTCATACGGCTGTGGTCAAGGCTCGGACACCGTTGTCGTCGACTTCGGCAGGACCATCCCTGTCGAGAAGCCCCAACCGAAGCAACAGGAACCCGTTCCCCTCAAGGTTGCTGTGGGCGCGATGATTTCACCCAAAGAGACGTTCATCTATTATCGGCAGCTCCTGGGTTATATCGGCGAGAGGCTCGGCCGTGAGGTGGAGTTTGTTCAGCGAAAGACCTATGGGGAGGTCAATGAACTTCTGGGCGACGGGCAAATCGATCTGGCCTTTATATGCTCCGGGCCGTATGCCCTCAGGCAAGGAAGATATGGTTTTGTACGGTTGGCCACCCCGCAAGTCCAGGGAAGCCCCTTCTACCACTCCTACCTTATCGTCAACAAGAATGCACCGTCCAAAAAACTGGATGACCTCAGAGGCCGTGTGTTTGCCTTCACGGATCCTGATTCGAACACAGGCAAGCTTGTTCCTGCGTATTGGTTGGCTGAGATGGGGGAGAGGCCCGAGACTTTTTTCGGCAAGACCATCTACACCCACGGCCACGACAACTCTATCCTGGCCGTGGCCAGAAACCTCGTGGACGGCGCGGCAGTGGACGGTCTCATATGGCAGTATTACGACCAGAAAGGAACAACCTTCACCTCCGACACCCTGGTCCTCAAGAAATCGGAGCCCTACGGTATTCCTCCTGTGGTCGCCTCAAGGAGCCTGGCCCCGGACATACGGGAAAAGATCCGGGAAGTGCTTTTGTCCATGCACTTGGACCCCTCAGGTCACAGAATCCTCGAAGGGATTATGATCAATCGATTTATCGCCGGGAAAGAAGAGTGGTATGACCCCATACGTCGAATGGAACAAGTCGTCACCTCCATGAAGGAGAAGTTTGATGGGTCTTAAGAGCCTTAAGAGCAGACTGATTCTGGCGGTTTCAAGCCTTGTCATCGGCAGCGGCCTCCTCATTTCACTCCTGGTCGGCCAACATTATTACAACACCCTTCTTGAGACGATGGCAGCTCAGGCGGGAAGCCTGGCGCAGGTCGTTGCCCTGGAGGCGGCCGACAAAATCCTGATCAACGACCAGGTGGCGCTCCAGAAGACGTTGGATCACCACCTGTTGAGCCATCCCACCATAGCCTACCTTTTCGTCCTGAGGGGAGATGAAATCGTGGCGCATAGCTTCTCTGAGGGTATTCCTGGTGGACTGATAAAGGCAAACCACATCGTCTCCGGCCGCGAGGGCCGCATCCAAAAGATTGTGTCCACCAAAGGGGAGCACTACCTGGATATTGCCTGGCCTGTTTTCGACGGGAGGGCGGGTGTCCTGAGGTTGGGTTTCTCGGAGGGACCTTACCGGACGAGGGCAAACCAATTATGGTTGCAGATGAGCGGTCTTATCTTGGGCATCCTTTTCCTCGCCCTCGGGGGAACCCTCCTCTTTGTCAGACGGATGACCCTTCCCTTGGCTGCGCTCGTCAGAGCCACCCGGGACGTGGACAGGGGGGATCTGGGCGCGAGGGTCCAGGTCAAAGGAAAAGATGAGGTCGCCACCCTGACCTCCTCTTTCAACCACATGGTTGCCCGCATCGAGGAGTACACGGGCCGACTCGAAGAACAGACGATGGAGCTGGAGCGATCCCATCAACAGACCAGGACCTTTTTCAGGGTCGTGCAGGAAATCGGCGCCCTGCGCAGTTTGCATGAAATCGGTGCCTATCTGATCGGAAGATTTCAAGACGTCCTGCAATGCAGCCACCAGATGCTCCTTCTCTTTCCCAACGAAACGCGGAGCACCGCCTTTGTCTTGACAAAAGATGAGATCAAGGCCATAGAAAATCCGAATGTCGTGGAGACTTCCCTGACTTTTATCGATGCACTGAAAGGGCCCACATTCGCGGAAAGGACCGCCCTGGGACTTACGCTGGCTTCAACAGGCTTTCAGGATTCCTCCCGTTATGCCGTCGTGCCCCTGGCACACGGTAAGGAAACCTTTGGTGCATTGCTTGTCGCATGCCGCGAAGGGTGTGAGTGCGATGTGAAAGGGGTAGATACGATCGGGATGATCCTGAATCAGGCTGCCGGCGTCATCAAACGGGCCGTGCTTCACGAGGAAGAGATACGTGACATTCAGAGACGTTTGGATACGTCGTCCGAATTCAGCGGCATTATCGGCAAAGACCCGAAAATGCAGTCCATCTACAAATTGATCGAGGACATCGCTCCGACCGATGCCACGGTACTCATTCAGGGTGAAAGCGGCACGGGCAAGGAAATGGTAGCGCGGGCCGTCCACCAGTTAAGCACCAGAAGAGAGAAACCCTTTGTGGTGATTGACTGCTCTGCCTATCCGGCTACGCTTCTTGAAAGCGAACTCTTCGGTCACGAGAAGGGAGCTTTCACCGGCGCCACGCGTCAGAAAATCGGGCGTTTTGAGCAGGCCGACGGCGGAACCGTCTTCCTGGACGAAATAGGTGAGATTCCCCCTTCGGCCCAGATCAAGCTGTTAAGAGTTATCCAGACACAGCGATTTGAAAGGTTGGGAGGCGAAAAGACCCTGACCGTCAATGTGCGCTTCATCGCGGCAACCAATAAAGACCTGCTCCAGGAGGTGAAAGCGGGAAGGTTTCGGGAAGACCTATTTTATCGCATCAATGTCATTCCCCTCCGTTTGCCTCCTGTGAGAGAAAGGCCGAATGATGTTCCGCTCCTGGCCCGGCACTTCCTGCGCCTTTTTGGTAAGGAACAGGGCAAGGATATTGAGGACTTCAGTCCTGAAGCAATGAGAGCCATCCTCGAGTACTCCTGGCCTGGGAATGTGAGGGAATTGGAAAACAGTGTCGAGCATGCTATGGTTTTGGCCAAAGGAAAGCGCATCGAGGCTGTGGACTTGCCGTATGCAGTGATCAGTGTATTAAGCCGCAGTACAAAAGGCCAGCCGACAAAGCTGTCAACCATGGCAGAAAAAGAGCAGGAATTGCTTAAAGAGACGCTTGAGAAATGCGATTGGAACAAAAAGGAGGCAGCCAGACATCTAGGCATCAGCCGTAACACCTTGTATCAAAAGATGAAGCGATACGGAATCCTGAAACCGACAGCGCATTAAAGTGAGCTGCCGGGGGCACTTCTCTTCTCAAACTTTTTTCTTTTCTCCTCAAAAAATCCCTCGACGGGGTATGCCGCTTTGATTTGCAGCAGACCCTGGAGCAGGAGTCCTAATCCGGGACACAACTAACTCTCTGTAATTCCATGATCTCAACGACTGGACTCTGGTTATGTCCTGAATCGGGACAGCTCTCCAGCCCTTGCCCACATGTCACATTTTGCTCTATCCCCGCTGGGCAATAAACCAAAACGGAAATTCTGTAGTGTTTAAGAAGCGTTGCCCCCGCACCCTCTCGATGTCATCGCAGGAAGTTGGAGGCGGCATGGGAATTGCCATTTTAATAATCCGATTGATGGAAGGAGCGATGATCGGGATATGGTGGAACGGGCAGTCATCGTTGTGGACCCCCACAAGAACCATTCTGGAGTTCTGTGCTCTGTGCTTGAAAACGAAGATTATGAAACTATTTCAGTTGGCTCATTGTCGGAGGCCAGAGATAACCTTGAAACGAAAAATTACCGGGCTATGATCATAGACCTGGACCATGCTCCTCTGGACAACCGCCTTCTCAAAGAGCTTCGTCACCGGCACCCGAGCATATGTCTTGTTGGATTATCCAGTCGTTCCTTCCACCCGGAGCTTGAGGAGGCATTGACCCGCTACATCGATGCGTGTTTTGTAAAATCAGCCGAATACGACGATCTTCTTTACTGGCTGAGGGCCGTATTCGATTCCTCGATCCGTGAGAGGAGAGAGAACGATGGCTCTGGCGGTCCATCCCGCGAACGCACGTGAGAGGGAAGGATCGTGAAAAACCCAGGACAAGCACAGGCCGTGTTGGGAGATTTCACGGATGAAACGATGGGTATTTCAAGCAGGGGCCGTCGAAATCCATCCGGGAGGTTGGTAATGAGTGCCAATTTACCTGTTGAAGACCCCTTGATCCGTATGCAACGGGAACTCAAGCGGGCTTTAAACAAAAAGGGGAACATACAGTGGGCCATGGTTATTGATGTGGCCAAGTGCGTCGGGTGCCACGCATGCACGATTGGCTGTGTGGCCGAAAACAAGCTGCCGCCGGGAGTGGTTTACCGTCCCGTGATTGAGGAGGAGGTGGGCACCTACCCCAATGTCAGGCGCCGATTTCTGCCACGCCCTTGTATGCAGTGCGAGAATCCCCCCTGCGTCAGGGTCTGCCCCGTGACGGCCACATACAAGAACAAACAGGGGGTGACGGTTGTGAATTACAACCGGTGCATCGGGTGCCGGGCCTGTCTGGTCGCCTGTCCTTATGGGGCTAGGACTTCCGATTTTGGCGAGTGGTACACCGAGCCAACTCCTGAGTTACCGGGCAAGATCGTGGGCCGCAGAGCGGCGGCAGAAGGCTACGAGGTGACGCCAGCCACAGAGTACGGGAAAAAATGGCCGAGGCGGGGGCGCGGATCGCCCGTCGGCAATGCGCGGAAGTGCCATTTCTGTCTCCATCGTCTCGCGGTAGGGATGCTGCCGATGTGCGTGACAACGTGCATCGGTCGGGCGACCTATTTTGGTGATCGTACCGATGAGACCTCTCTGGTTGCCGAGTTGCTCGGATCTCCCAGGGGTCGGCGCCTTAAAGAAGAAGAAGGCACCCGGCCCTCTGTCGTTTATCTGGACTAGGCTTGGCGTCACGTGGGTAAGCAAATACCAAAACTCTCCTGGCTGCGCGGTGTTGCGAATGGGCTGAGGTTATCTGGCCCGTACCACAAGGAATTATCACTATGATTCGGCGATCTTCCGATGCTGAATGGATCACTCATAGCGGAGGGGCAAACCATGGTTAGCGAAACCCGAGAAAGGAAAAACAGAAGCTCCCTTAATAAGGACATGAACAGACGGACATTCCTGAAGTCCTCCGCCCTGTTGGGAGGTTCCCTGGCGGCATCTTCTGCTTTGATGCGTCTAACGGAAGCCTTGGCAGGCTCTCCGGCATTCGACGACGAGCTTATGGGGAATGACTATGCCCATCATCTTCCCGAGAACCAACTCTACTCGGTTTGCCAGCAGTGCAATACGAACTGCGGGATGAAGGTCAAGCTGATCGAAGGCAGGGTAGCCAAAATCGACGGGAACCCTTACAGCCCTTGGACCATGACCCCTCACATTCCCTACGACACACCCCTGGAGGAGGCAGCGATCATCGACGGGTCCCTCTGCCCGAAAGGTCAAGCTGGAATTCAAGCCCTCTACGATCCGTACAGGATCGTCAAAGTGCTCAAGAGGGCTGGAAAACGGGGCGAAAACAAGTGGCAAACCATTTCTTTCGATCAAGCCCTGAGAGAGATCACTGAAGGAGGCAATCTCTTCGGCGAAGGACCTGTGGACGGCCTCAAAGACATTTGCGTCCTGAGAGATCCCAAGATCGCAAAAGAACTGGCTGAAGACTCGGAAAAAGTTGCAAGCAAAAAGATGACTCTCGATGGGTTCAGACAAAAGCATGCCGGCAACCTGAAGGTCCTCATCGACCCCGAACATCCCGACCTGGGACCCAAGAACAATCAATTCTGCTTGAACTGGGGGCGCCTGAAATCGGGTCGGAGTGAATTGTTCAAGCGTTTTGCCAACAACGCCCTGGGCTCCATCAACGCCCACGGCCATACCACCGTTTGTCAGGGTTCCCTCTACTTCACCTGCAAAGCGATGAGCGACCAGTTTGTGGAAGGTGAGTGGAAAGGGGGAAGCAAGTTCTACTGGCAGGCAGATACAGGCAACGCCGAGTTTATCCTCTTCGTCGGCGCCAGTCCCTATGAGGCTAATTACGGCCCGCCTTTGCGGGTTCAAAAGGTGACTCAGGGGTTGCTGGATGGGAGTAAAAAGATCGCTGTGGTGGATCCGCGGTGCTCAAAAACAGCAGCTCGGGCCTGGAAGTGGATTCCTGTCCGGCCCAATGGGGTGGCAGCCCTTGCGATGGCCATGATCCACTGGATCATCGAAAACAACCGCTATGACGCCAGATATCTTGCCAATGCCAACAAAGCTGCGGCGATGGCTGACAATGAGCCTACCTGGACTGAAGCGGCCTGGCTTGTGAAGATGGACCAGGAGGGGAAGCCGGCGACATTTCTCCGCGGCTCTGATGTAGGTTTGCCTGTTGAGAAGCGAGCAAAAAAGGGTGGCGGAGAATGGGATTTTGACCCCTTCCTTGCATCGGTGGGCGGTCAGTTGAAACCGTTTGATCCGAATGATGAGAAAGACCCTGTGGAGGGCGACCTCCTTGTGGATACTGACGTAAAGGGGGTCCGGGTCAAGAGTGTTTTACAGATTTATCGGGAAACGGCCAGTTCCAGGGACCTGGCTGGGTGGGCTGATGCAGCGGGAGTCAAGGAAGCGGACATCGTGCAGTTAGCTCAGGAATTCACGAGCCACGGCAAGAGGGCGGTAGCCGACATTCACAGGGGGGTATCACAGCACACTTCCGGCTTCTACAATGTCCTTGCCTGGATGCTCGTCAATGTCCTTATCGGGAATCACGACTGGATGGGCGGTCTTTCTAAAGCAACGACCTATGACATTATGGGAGATATCAAAGGAAAGCCCTTTGACCTCGGCAAGCAGGAAGAGAAGCTGAAGAACTGGGGCGTCTCGATCATAAGGCACGACGTCAGTTATGATAAAACGACCATCTTTGAGGGGTACCCGTCAAAGCGTGTTTGGTACCCTTTCTCCAGCGATATCTACCAGGAAGTCTTCTCCAGCATGGGAGATGCCTACCCGTATCAGATCAAGGCTCTCATGCTCTATATGGCTTCGCCGGTCTACTCCC
>JAGUZM010000185.1 GCA_020060805.1 Deltaproteobacteria bacterium
GACAGAGGACAGAGGACAGAGGACAGATTAAAGACCAGAAGACAAAAGACGGCAAATGAAAAAATGGATGACCCATCTCAGTTAAATCAAGGGCGTGAGGGGCAAGGTAGAAGGTTCAACACCCCGAGAACCGGTTCTGGATATCGGAGGCAGGATCGTTTATTCTGACTCCTGGCTCCTGACTCCTGACTCCTGGCTCCCCCGGCCCGCCGTAGCCTTTGGCGAAGGCGGCTGCCTCCTGCTCACTGGCTCCTCAATACCTTCCAGTATTTGCCCTGCACCTCCATCACCTTGCTGATGGCCGGGGATTTTCTCGGAGAACTGGTGACGATCTTGTCTATTTTCTTAAGGTTCAGGCCGGACACGCCGCAGAGTTCCTGCATCACCCTGAGGCCGCACTCCCGGATTCCCCTCAGGCTGTAGCCTCCTTCCATGATAAAAGCGATCCGGCCCTCGCAGGCCTTTTCCGCGACCCCCAGCAGGAAGGTGGCGATCAGGCCGTAGCCCTCCGGTGTCACCCTCATGGTTCCCAGCCGGTCATTCTGGTAAAGGTCAAAACCGCAGGAGACCAGGATCATGTCGGGCCTGTACGCCTGGGCCAAAGGATTGACCAAGAAGAAAATGATTTTCGCGAATTCTTCGTCACCTTGGCCTTTGCGGAGGGGGATGTTCACCGTGAAGCCTTCTCCCTTCCCGACGCCCACCTCGCCGAAATTTCCCGTCCCCGGGTAGGAGGGAAAATGATGCATGGACAGGTAGAGCACCTCATCCGTGTCATAGAAAATCTTTTGGGTACCGTTGCCGTGGTGAAGATCAATGTCCACGATCATCACCCTGTTTGCCGAATACCTTTCCCTGAGGTACCGCGCGGCCAGGGCGACGTTGTTGAAAAGGCAGAACCCCATCGCTTTGTTCGGCTCCGCATGGTGGCCGGGAGGCCGGATGCACGCAAACCCCCGCCGGCTTTGTCCGTTCCAGATGGCGTCTAGCAGGTTGAACACACCCCCTACGGCCAGCCTGGCCACCTCGTAGGATTTCTCGCTCGCCTGGGTGTCCAGGTCAAAGGTCGTGAGAGGCTTTCCTTCGCTCATCGCCACGGTCCGGATATATTCAGGCGTATGAACCCAGGCGAGTTCTTCCGGCGTCGCCTCCCTTGCCTGCACTCCGGCCCACTTTCCCTGGATGGAGGGGTCGTTCAGCACTGCGTTGATCACCTTGATTCTTTTCGGGCTCTCCAGGTGGGGTATCTTCTCCAGATGCAGGGCAAACCTTTCATCTTTAATGACAAGGACCGGTTGCATGCTCTCCACTTACCTCTGCGGGTTTTTCGGACAGGGCTGAAAAATATCGGATCATCTCCTTTGATTCCGGGATTTTCGTCTCATACTTCAGGAGCGAGCTCATGGCCGCCTCGGTGAACTGAGGCCTTGCACTCGGCTTCAGGCATTCCTGTATCGCCGCGATCGTTGCTTTCCTCTCGGAAACAGCCCTGTCGTTCTTTGGTTTCTTCCTTAAACTCTTGACCTGCTTCTTGATGATCCCCTGGATTTCAGCGATCACGTCCTCCCTCAGGTGTTCAATCCCATGGGCCATGCTGAGAATGGACCTCAACAGGTATCCCTTGGGTGACCTCAGCACATACCCGGCCATCCCCCGCGGCTTGAAACCGACCGCATCATAGAACTTCCTCGCCCCTGTCTCCGCGTCAAGGACGATCTCCCTGAGGGCCGGCATCTCGTTCTTCCACAAAATCCATACGCCCGCCACCAAGAAGGTGCCGACCCCTCTGAGGGGCTTGGGCGGGGTTTCTTCCGGGCTCCACGTTTTTCCTCGCATGGTTGACAGGTACTTGATCTCCAGGTCGCCTTTCAGGAACTTCTCTCTCAGGCTCACGTAGATCAATCCCTCGATGTTCCGGTCCACGGTACAGGTGAGAAGGTTCTTTAGAAGCCCCCGGCCGAGGCAGTTGAGAACGAATCGGACGTGAAAGAATTCCACGTTCATATCCGCCACCTGCATCAGGTTCTCCATGCACACACGGAAGGGCATGAAACAGGCGGGCGTGGCCACGTCCACGACACCCCGGTAGAGAGGGGATGCATCGCCCCCTTCACCGGCCCCGGGAGGAGGCCCCTTTTCCTCTTTCAAGCTCTCCAGAAATGGGATGAGATACGTCTCTCCCTTCCCGCCCGCTGACTCCTTCCGCTTCTTCAGCCTGGAGACGGCATAGTCGATCTCATGGGTCACGGCCAGCCTGAGCCCGGCTTTGTGGATTTCTTGGTATGCATCCTTGTAGCTGATGGAGCTCCTATGGTCCTGAATTTCCTGTTTCTTGAGCAGTTCGCCGTACTTGATCAGGAGGCCCTGTTCGATGGGAACAGTTCCTTCTTGGAAGAATAGAACCCGGTTGACCAGGACCTTTTGACCGTCAAAGACGAAGTAGAGATTGTCCCGGTCATGACTTCCTTCTGCTTCCGGAGGCAAGTCGATGATGCCCATGCCGAGCATTTCATCCAGGGAATACCCGATCTCGGGACTTCTCCTGGAGATTTCATCGATCGCCTGCTTGATATGCTCTCTCTTGATCATGACCCGCGGGTGGATTGGTTTAGAACATCGGCCCCTCTATGCCCCGGGCGGTCTAAAACGAAGAGGGAGTTCGACGGTAAAGACGGCACCCTCGCCCGGCTCGCTCTTGACGGAGATTCTGCCCCCGAGTTTTTCAAGGATCTTTGCGCTGATGGAAAGCCCCAACCCCGTACCGTCCGGCTTTGCCGTGAAAAGGGGGTCAAAGATCTTGTCTATGACCTGCTTCGAAATACCCGGCCCCGTATCCTCTACAACGACGAGGACCTTGTCTTTTTCCGCTCTGGTCCTCAATGTGATCACCCCTTGTTTTTGAATCGCGGTGATGGCGTTGAGCATCAGGTTCTGGAAAACCTGGCGCAGCTGTGAAGGATCGCTCTGGATCAAAGGAAGGCCTTCCTGATAGTCGCGGGTCACGCTGATCTGGTTGAAATGGAACTCCCGGTCCAGGAGGTCGAGAATGCCATCCAGGACGTGGTTGACTTCGACCTCCTGGATGAGGGGCATCGTAGGCCTTATGGCTTTGAGGAATTTCTCAGTCGTTTGAAGGGTCCGGTAAACCTCACCTTTGATCTGGTTCAGGCTCTCCCCGATCTCCCGCCGGGTCTCTTCCTCGGTCAGATCCTTTTGCATCAGCTCTTGTACCCAGGTGGTCACCGTGTCGATATTGGATAGATTCTCATTGATGTCGCGGATCATGCCGCCGGAAAGTTTCATCGCCGAAGCCATCCGGCTCGAGTGCCGGAGCTGTTCGTCAAGGAAGCGGATATTCCGGCGTTTGGTTTCGAGCCTCATGAAAAGATAGTTTGTGGTGAGCAGAACGGTCCCCAGAATGATCAAGGCACCCAGGACGAACGCCGTAGCGCCTGCGATGCGAACCTCCCGAAGGGCTCCGTAGATATGCTTGCGGTCGAATTTCGCAACGCACACCCAGGGCGCCTTTCCCTGCCAGGCCATCAGGGTGATCTCATCTTTCTTTTTGAGCATTCTCACCCCCTCAAAGGGCTCGACATGCTTCAATTCCCATTGCCCCATCAGCTCCCCGGCCGCGCGGGGCCGCGTCTGGAAGATCCCCCGCTGATTGACGATAAAGGCATCCCCCGGCCTCTTGCGGAGCACTTGCTCCACCATGTTGTTGAAATACTCCGTATCCACCGCAGCCCTGAGAATCCAGTACCCTTCCGCTGTCTGTTGTTTCACGGCGATGACGAAGTGAGGGACGTTCCGAAAACCCAAAAAGACATCACTCACGTACACATCCCGGTCCTTCATCGCCTGGAACCAGACGGCATCCCGGTAGTTCTTGGAATGCAGATCATAAGGCCCCACATAGGCCAGGTGGTTTCCCTGATCATCAATCACGCCCAGGTCCGTGAAACACTCCAGCTCCCTCATGAGGGACTCAAAAACAGCCATGATCCCGCCGGGCCGGGTGAAATGATTCAAACCCAGGTTGGAAGCGAGGAGCTTCAGGTCTTTGATTCTCCCGTCGAGGAATTCGTCGATGGCCATCCTGTGCAAGGTGATCTCTTCGTTCAGGCCGTCCAGAGTCTTCCTCTCGAGGAGGGTGACCGTGTAGTAATACATCCCGCCCCCGATCACGATCAGGGGAATAAACGATGCGGCAATGAGAGCCACCACGACGCTGTTCCACAGACGCCTGAAGTAGGGAAAATCCCTTTCCTGCGGCTGTCCAAAACTCTGGGCCAATCCCGCTTTTTCCGTTGCTGCCATTTCCGCACCCCTTGTTATTCGTTCTTTCTACAACCTGTGCTTGATCCCCCGGCTCCTTGTTCAGCCTATTCTATGACATGGTCAAGGTGTTGAAAGACGTCCTGGAGCCTGATGATCCCGATCATCTTCCCTGCCCTGATCACAGGCATGCGGCGGACATTGTTCACGATCATCTGGTTGGCTGCATCGGTCAGGAAGGAATTGGCCTGGATGGACGGGATTTCGGTCCGCATGATCGCTTTCAGCGGTTTGTCGGGCAGCCACCCGGAGCTCTCGATCAGTCTCGTCCAGTTCAGGGGGATGTTGGGATGCGCCTTCTGGGCCTCGTTCACCAGATCCCGCTTGCCCACCACGCCACGGAGCCGGTCCTCATCGTCCACCACAAAGACCTCGTCCACCGCCTCTTCCCCGACGCTTCGGCTCATCACTTCCAGAGCTGTCGTGAGGGGGTCTTCGGGTTTTAATTTCGAGAAGGAACCGAGGGCGATCTCTCTGACGTGCTCTCTCGGCCAAAGGACAGGGTTTCGCCTTATACTTTCGGCCTCGTATGCCTCCCTGATCTTTTCGACCAGGTCCTCGATGTCGCATGGTTTCATCAGGAAGTCATAGGCTCCCCTCCGAATCGCCCTGGCGCCGGAGGAGACGGAGGCATGGCCGGTGAGCATGATGACTTCCGTGTCCGGAGCCCACTTCTTGATCTCCCTGAGGGCGTCAACCCCGTCCATGCCCGGCATCTTGATGTCCAGGACCACGACATCGTAGCCGCCCCCGTACTTGATCGAGTCCACGGCCTTGTACCCGTCCGTCGCCGTGGAAACATCGAACCCCCTGAGCCTGAGGATTCTGGACATGTTATTGACGAACAGCTCTTCATCATCCACCAGGAGAACCCGGATTTTTTCTTTCACCGCATATCACCTCCGTTTCCCAAATCCCCCCTGCCCCCCTTTGCAAAGGGGGGGAATCTGTGGAGGCCACCTCGTCCTCCCCCTTTTTTAAAGGAGCTTCCGGGTTTTTAGTGGGTGACAGGGTACAAATCAAGGCCACCCAGGTGAAACAAGATGACGGTTCGTAATCTCTGCTTGTTGCGGTATC
>JAGUZM010000552.1 GCA_020060805.1 Deltaproteobacteria bacterium
GGGACAACCTGAACCGTGAATGGTCCGTTCTGGACCCGTAACCTATTGAAAACTCAATGGCTCAATACACAATCGAGATTTATTTTGGACAGCAATGATCAGGGCTTTATTAACATCCGCCCGTTTTACAAGTCAAATCCCTGGAGGCGGTTCCAATACCCTCTCTCCCTCTTTACCGCTACCCCCTGATAGTGTATAAGAAAATGAGTACGCCTGGAAGGGTTTCTTGGTGTACGATCTTGTCCCGGAAGTTCGTTTAAATCAGCATTTCACGGAGCTCGCTCTCCCGCGGGAGACGGGACCTCAGCGGGCTTCAGGCTGGTTCCGGGGTACGACCGTAGGATATCAAAACGAGTTTCGCGGGCGAGTCGAGGGCCATGGTTCCATCCCAAGGGAATACCCGAGCAGGGGGCAAGCAATTCCGCCTCGTCAAGTTTTTTGCATGGGCGAGCTTCATCGTCCTGGCGATTTTCAGCTTTCCCTTTTCCCTGGTCATCTTTCAGCAAGCCAAAGAAACCCTCTTGAGAAGCTATGAAACCTCCGCCATCACCGTGGGGGAGAACCTGAACCACCAGGTCTTTCAGAACTTCGTTCTTCCCGTGATCCAGGCTTTCGGCAGCATCAAATTGAGCGACGAAGAACAATACCTTCTCATGGATCGGGTGGTGCGAAACACGATCCACGGTTTCAACGTGGAACTCGTCAATGTCTATGCCATCGGTCAAGGGGTGATCGCCTACAGCACGGACCCCAAACTCATCGGCCGCAAGGCTCAGGAAACCGAGGGCTACCTCAAGGCGGTCAAAGGCGAGCGGTTCTCGGGGCTTGTCTCTGAAAGGTCCGAGCTCTGGGGTCTGGGCATTGAGCTGATCGGAGGAGACCGAAAACTGCGGACCTACGTTCCCCTCAGGGGTTCGAACCCGTACCTGGGCACAGAGACCTATGTGGCGGGTGTTTTTGAGCTGACCCAGGATCTCACGTGGGAATACGAGTCCATCATCAAGCTGCGGTACCTGATCTTCGGGCTGTCTATCTTGATCATGGGTTTCATCTTCGTCGCCCTGTTGCTCGTGGTTCACAAGGCCGAGAGAATCATCGAGCAGAGAGCACAGGAGCAGAGGGATCTTCAGGAACAATTGCACCAGGCGGAAAGGCTCGCTGCTCTGGGAGAAATGGTGGCTGCGGTCTCTCACGAGATCAAGAACCCCCTCGGCATCATCCGGAGTACCGCGGAATTGCTCGCGAGCATGCCCGATGCTCGTGACACCCAGCAGAAGCTGTCCACGGTCATAAAGGAAGAGTCGACGCGCCTGAACCGGATCGTCACGGAATTCCTTGACTTCGCCCGGCCCCAGGTGCCTATCCTGCAGGAATGCGACCTGACGGAGATCATCGAGAAGAACCTCTACTTCCTCAAGCCGGAACTGGAGAAGAAGGGTATCACCGTAAAACACAACTTGAACGGCAGATCCCTTGCCCTCATGGCGGACCACGGTCTTCTGTACAGGGCGTTTTTCAACATCTTCATCAATTCCGTTCAGTCCATAGCCGATGGCGGCATAATCGAGGTATCGGTAGAAGAGACGGGAGCCCTTTATCGCGTCGAGATCGGGGACAACGGCTCAGGCATCAGCAGGGATAACCTGAAAAAAATTTTCAATCCTTTCTTCACCACCAAAGATAAGGGCAGCGGGCTCGGCCTGTCCATCGTAAGAAAAATCATCGAAGGGCATCAGGGCACGATCGACATCGACAGCGAGGAGGGCCGAGGCACGACGGTGAAGGTTCTATTACCCCGGTCCGCTTAGTTCTTGTTTTGAGGAGAATCTTTGTTCCATGGAAACCATCCTGATCGTTGATGACGAAAAGAATTACCTCGTGGTGCTGGAGGCCCTCCTGAGCCCTGAGGGTTATGAGATTGTGACCGCAGATAATGCGCCGTCTGCCTTGAGGCTCATCGAGGGATCTGACCTCGATCTCGTCCTGACGGATATGAAGATGCCCGGAATGAGCGGGATGGAACTCCTGGAGGAATGCAAAAAGATCAAGCCAGAGGTTCCGGTGATCATGATGACCGCTTACGGAACGATCGAGCTGGCTGTCGAAGCCATGAAGAAGCATGCCTTCGATTACATCACCAAGCCGTTTCAGAACGAAGAATTGAAGGTGACGATCAGGAAGGCCCTCGACAACTACCGCCTGGTCAAAGAGAACAGGCGCTTGAGTGAGGCCCTCTCTGAACGCTACCGGTTCAGCAACATCATCGGCAGGAGCAAGCCGATGCTCGCCATCTATGACATGATCCGAAAGGTTGCCGGCTCCAGGGCGGCCGTGATGATCACGGGTCCCTCCGGCACCGGCAAGGAGCTCATCGCCAAGGCGATCCATTATGAAAGCCCAAGGCGAGACCGACCTTTCGTTTCCGTCAGCTGCGGCGCCCTCACGGAGACCCTCCTGGAAAGCGAACTCTTCGGCCATGAGAAGGGAGCCTTCACCGGCGCGGTGGCGCTCAAGAAAGGACGATTCGAACTGGCTGACGGCGGCACCCTTTTTCTCGATGAGGTGGGCGAAATGCCGCCGCCCCTTCAGGTCAAGCTTCTGAGGGTGCTTCAAGAAATGGAGTTCGAAAGGGTGGGCGGCACCAAGACGCTGAAAGTGGACGTGCGCGTTCTTTCTGCCTCGAACCGGAACCTGAAGGAAACGGTGGCCGACGGCCTGTTCAGGGAGGACCTTTTCTACAGGCTCAACGTGATTCACATCGAGGTCCCTCCCCTCAGGGAAAGGCCCGAAGACATCCGGCTCCTGGTCGATCATTTCATCGAAAAATACAAAAACGACCTGGGAAAGGAGAAAATCGACCTGAGCCCCCAGGTCTGGAAGTCCTTCTATGGGTACCTTTGGCCGGGCAACGTCCGTGAGCTGGAAAACGTGATCGAAAGGGCTGTGGTCCTGAATTCAGGAGGTGTTGTTGAGCTGAAGGACTTGCCTCCGGAGTTCTCGGAAAAGCAAGAGGAGCTGGATGTGGACCGTTTCATTCCCTCGGATGCGTCACTTCAGGAGACCCTGGAAAAAATCGAGGAGAAAATGATCCGCAGGGCTCTGAAGCTCAGCGACAACGTCCAGTCCCATGCAGCGGACAAGCTGGGGATTACAAAAAGCCTGATCCAGCACAAAATGAAGAAGTACAACATCCTATTGTGACGGTCCAAAAACTTGTACCTTAATTCTGACTATATTCCAGGCAGTTATCCAGAACCAGGACATCTCGACGGGTTTCCGGTACAAGAAGTTGTACTTTCTCCGGGATGGAAGGGCTTCGATGAGGCCGGGGGAAAAGCGGACAATGTTCATTAATATGAAGGGGATAAGGGTGAATGAAAAGGGAAGGCTTTTTTTGGCAAGCATTTTGCTTGTACAGATAGTCAGATTGTTCGCATACTCTTTCCTCTTGAAGAAAAAGCCAACCTACCACCCTTAGGTTGGTTTTTTCGTTTAGTAGCCCAGGCGCCTCAAGGCCCGAGGGTCTTTGCTCCAGTTCTTCTCCACCCGCACGGTGAGATCCAGGAAGACTTTCATCCGGAAAAACTTCTCCAGCTCCTCTCTGGACGCCTGGCCGATCGCCTTGACCATTTTTCCCTTCCCCCCGATCAGGATCCCTTTCTGCGACTCTGATTCCACGTGGATGCGGGCCATGATGGATACCAGGTTCTTTTCAGGGTTCTCCTCTGCAGGCTCGACCGTCACGGCGCAAGAGTAAGGGAGCTCCTGTCTCGTGCAGGCGTAGATCTTCTCCCGGATGATCTCGGAAACCCAGAACGCCTCGGATTGATCGGTCATCATGTCCGAAGGGAAAAAAGGGTGGCCCGGCTTCAGCATGGATTTGAACTGTTCCAGAAGCCTTTCAATCCCGTCGCCGGTGAGGGCGGATACGGGAATGATCGCTTCAAAAGGGTATCGCTGCCGGTAGGTATCGATGATCGGTAAGAGCCGCTCTCTGTGCCCCTTGTCGATTTTGTTGATCACAAGGATCGACGGCTTTTGCGCCCTCCTCAGATTGCTCAGCACGATGGGGATGCCCGGGTCTTCCGGCCGGGGCATTTCGATCATGACCGCAAGAGCATCCACCTCGTTGAAGGTTGCCTGGGCGGAGGCAACCATGCTTCTGTGGAGTGCTGTGTGCGTTTTGTGGATCCCGGGCGTGTCCATGAAAACAATCTGGTACCCGTCACCGTGGTACACGCCCGTGATGCGGTTGCGCGTGGTCTGGGGCTTTGGGGATACAATGGCGAGCTTGCTCCCAGTGAGACGGTTGAGCAATGTCGATTTCCCCACGTTGGGAGGCCCGACGATGGCGATAAACCCTGCCAGAAAAGTCATGCCCATTCAACCCTCGGGGAACCCTTGGGAACAGAGGGGTCAGGAAAAACCTCCACGACCCCCGCCCCGGTCATGCTCTCGACGCGCTTGATCACCGCGTTCTTGTGCCCCCTCAGAAGAGAAACCTCTTGGGGTGAAACCCTCAGCCGGATCTTTGGGGTCTGGCCGTTCCTCGGAAGATGGGGTTCAATCTTCTCAAAAAGGATCTCCGAACGGACCAAATGGCCGAATGCTTCATGCCATGGCCCTGCTACAATCTGCCCCTTGAGGGAAGGAGAGCCCATCAGCCCCATGCGGGTCACGGGTATTCCCGCCCCCTCCAGACGCTTGCAGCTTTTCATGCAGACCCTCACCCCCTCCTCAAGCTGAAGGGGCTGGTAATGGCCCTCCTCGAACCACCGCGCCAGTTCCGTCCCTCGGATCACGACAGTGGGGTATAACCTCACCAGGTCCGGCTGGAGCTTGACGACCTCCTCCACCGTTTCCATGAATGTGATCTCTGAATCCCCGGGCAGGCCGGGCATGAGCTGGATTCCCGTCTGAAAACCGAATTTTCTCAGGAGTCGAACCGCCTTGACCGTATCCTCCGCGGTGTGGTTTCGCCTCGTGAGGGCCAAAACCCTGTCATTCATCGACTGGGTGCCGAGCTCGACGGTGGATACACCGTGCGTTTTCAGCACCTCCAACCTTTCCTCATCCACCCCATCCGGCCGTGTCGACACCCTCACCGATTGGAACCACCCCTTCCGGATGTAAGGAGACACCATCCGCAGCAGCTCCCGCATTTTCTCCAGGGGCAGCCTTGTGAACGTGCCTCCGTAAAAAGCGATTTCCCGTCCCCTTCCCGGGTCATATTTTGGTGAGCGAATCGCCCTTTCCAGGGTGTGTTCAACAAAAGCCCGGTCAGGAGCCTGGGCCGGCTGGTCGGTTATTTTTTCCTGCTCGCAGTAAACGCACCGGTGGGGACATCCTTGAAAAGGGATGAAAATAGGAACGATCAGGGGTTTTCTTGTCCTCTCTTCAAACAAAGGAGTGCCTCTTGCGCTGCTGTTTGCTCTGCCTCTTTCTTGCTTCTTCCCTCCCCCTCGGCAAGAAGCCTGCCTTGAAGGGATATGCTCACGCGGAATGTCTTTTCGTGGGCGGGTCCGGCCTCGCTGACAAGGGCGTACTCAGGCCTTGACTTGAATTTATCCTGCGTGTGTTCTTGAAGCAGGCTTTTGTAATCGTGGGCAAAGCCTTCGACATCCAACTTTCCCAGGAACGGCAGAAAAAGGCGATGGATGATTTCCCTTGCCGTTGAAAAGTCCGCGTCCAGATAAATCGCCCCAGGAGCGCCTCCAGGGTGTTGGCCAGAATCGAAGGTTTCTCCCTTCCGCCGGAGAGTTCCTCTCCCTTTCCGAGAAGGAGATATGCCCCCACTCTCAACTCGCGGGCCAGGTGCGAAAGCACCTTCTCGTTGACCACGGAGGCCCGGCATTTGGAAAGCTCCCCTTCTTTTGCATTCTGAAAAAAACCCATCAAAATATCGCTGATGGCAAGGTCGAGAACAGCGTCGCCGAGAAATTCCAGCCTTTCGTTGTCCTTCAGGCCGGCATTTTCGGACTCATTCACGTAGGAGGAATGCCGAAACGCCTCGGCCAGCAGTTCCGGGTCCTTGAACTCATACCCGAGCCCTTTGCTCAAGTCAGTTGGGTCAGCATTCCCCGTCATGGAGCACCTTTCGTAGCTATGCTCTGTATGCCCTGCTAAAGATGTCCGACGCAGGTCTCAGGCCGCATCCCATATTCTCGCTCGCCCGACCCTGGGGGGTGGCCTCTGGCGAGTCCGCAACCGGAAATGGACTCACCCCTGCAACCGCCCCCATGATCCTAAGTCTTTTCCGAGGTAGGCGCAATCCCTCCAGGCCAGTCGGAGAGTTACCCCTCTGGGGCTACTGCCGTAACCTTATGACTTTTCGGCGCCGGTTGGTAGGCTGGGGAAATGGTTGCGGCTCTGAAGAGACCACCCCCCGGGTCGGCCTGGAAACTTCTACGCACGGTGCGAAGACCGGAAGTAATATAGGAGCTCGAAGCTCCCCAAGTCAAGGGGTTCCACGGTTCCTATTCCTGTTGATTTTTCGTGGCTCATGGGATAGAGAGGAATACTCCGGCAGAGGGATGTGAACCGGAGGGAGTCGATAAGTGCAGAAAAAGAAAAAGCCCCAGAAGAAGAAATCCCAGCCGTCCCCCGAGTTGTCAGCCGGTGAGAAGGCCTTTCTCGACGTGCTTAATAACACTGAGCCCGGCAAAAGGGATTTCTCCCTCATCCATGAGCTTCTGTCCGACCCTGGCCGGGCTGCGATCCTTATCGAAAAACTGCCCCTCGAGTCAGCCGCGACACCCGAGGTTCTCGCCTCTTTCAGCAAGGCTTTCCCCCAAAAAGAAGTGCAAAAAGCCATCCGGAAAAGCCTCTTCAAACTGAAGCAGAAAGGCGTTCCTGTTCCCGAACTCGACACAGAAAGCGAACCGGGCTCCGTACCGACCAGGCCGGAAAGAGAAAAAGCCAGGGCCTATGTCGGCCCCATCGACGGGACCGGAAGTCGAGCCGTTTTCATCGGGGTTCCACAGATTCCTCAAGGACATGACTTGGGGATGGGCCTCATCAACGATACGCAGGGGATTGTCGAATTCGTCTTCGGCAGGTACAGCAGAAAGCAGGCCAAGGAGGTGCAAGAGCTCTTCTTTGAAAAAGTTCCCTCCATGGTTGAGACGACTCTCGCCCATGCAGCGGCCCTGCTCGAAAAAGCGCATCGCCTGAAATCTGGCCAAGGGGAGTCTTCAGGCCACTATCTGCGCTTGAGGCCGTGGCTTCTCGGTCATGCCGAGCCCCTCGATAAGCCGAAGGTTTATGAACATCTTTCTCCCGACGAAGTTCACCAGGAGGCCCTCACGGAAGCCCAGGTTCAGAGGCTCCTCGCCCATGAACACATGGCCTCCTGGATCGTTGATCCGGAAAAACTCACCTCCGTGATCGAAGAAATCAACGAGGTTGAACAGAGCCGGATCCTGATTTCAGAAATCCAGAAGGTGGAAAGAATCAACCAGGTGAAACAAGCATCGATCGCCAAGCTCTACCCCGAAGGGGAACGTGCAGTCATCAAGCAGAGGCTGGAGGAAATGGCCTACCTCTTCCTCAAGTCAGGGGAAGAGCCTTATGGACGGCTTGCAGCGGCATGTGCCATGTCGCTGGACGAAAAGGACTCTTTCATCAAGGTCAATCCGTACCTATCCGCCCTCCTGGAGAAGAGCCTCGCCCTCTATTTCCAGGCAGAAAAAGGTCACGATCCGACAAGGCCTTCGGGCCCACCTTCCTCCAGAATCATTCTGCGCTGAATTTTTGCTCGAGTTATCAGAAGTCTTAGTTTTAGGTGACCCTGCGCAGGGTACGATTTTCTTCATGAACCCATCAGGAAAGGAGGTTCCTCATGCCCACCACTGTGAGCGTGAAGACAACCCGCCGTATCGACATGATAGACATTACCTCCACCGTTCAGAAGGAGGTTTCCACCACGGGAGTCCAGGACGGCATCTGCGTGGTCTATGTTCCCCACACGACTGCGGGGATAACGATCAACGAAGGGGCTGATCCCGATGTCTGCGAGGACATCATGGCAAAGCTCAGCGAACTGGTTCCCAGCCACAGAGGTTACCGCCACACCGAAGGAAACGCGGATAGCCACATCAAGGCTTCTCTCATGGGAAGCTCTGTCTCGATTCTCGTGGAAAACGGCAGGCTCCTTTTGGGGACCTGGCAGAAGGTATTTTTTTGTGAATTTGACGGCCCCCGCACCCGGAAGGTACTCATTAAAGTTCTTGATTGAGTATAAAGTTAATGGGGTAAGTTTCCCTCCCTAACACGAACCAAGCAGATGTAGAGATTAGAGTCCCTATACCCATAACCGCGCATTTGTATTAATCCAACGCGGATTGCCCCTTTACCGAATTGTGTCGGAACCTACCAGGGATGGTTGGCCAACTGTTTACACATCTATTATAATAGTTTATTGGTGATCAGCAGCTGTGTACTTATTCCCACATTTTGGAGCCCCGGGACGAGAGGCGATCACCAATGCCGTCATTCACCGGGATTATTCCATCCTCGGAAGCGATATCAAAGTGGCTATCTTTGATGACATGCTTGAGATCACGTCCCCGGGTCCACTGCCGGACACTTTGCCCCCTGAAGAATTAGGAACGGGCCGCTCAGAGATCCGGAATCGCGTATTAGCCCCCCTATTCAAGGATCTGAAACTTATAGAAGGATGGGGGACCGGGATTCGGAAGATGCGAAACGAGCTCTCCAGTTATCCTGAAATTCAGCTTATCCTGAGTGAGGTCGGCCATGCCTTTCAGGTCCAATTCAGAAAAAAAGAGATCCGTACCAAGCGGACAAGCACCGGACAAGTCATCGAACAAGTTACCGGACAAGTTGGCACTAAGTCAGCACGAAGTCAGCACGAAGTTGCAGGTGAAGTCACGGGTGAAGTTCGTCGACTGTTGCAGGTGTTGTTTGAAAATCCTCTAACCAGGACCCAGGCACAAGGGGCTCTCGGACTCAAAGGGCAGGCCAATTTCAGGGAGCGTTATCTGAACCCTGCGATGGAATTGGGGCTGATCGAAATGGCCATTCCTGACAAACCACGCAGCAGCAAGCAGAAATACCTGCTGACGGAGAAGGGGCGCCAAGTTTTGATCAAAGCCGAAGAAAAGCGCAAGTGACTGAGTCCTGGTTTCTAGCTGGCCTTTGCTTTCAAAAGTCCCGGCTTGAGCATGGCGTATGCGAAGGCCATGACCGGTGTCGGCACACCATGGTTTTCACCCAGACCCACGATCACCCCGACCATGGATTCGAGTTCGTTCATCCGTAATACCCGCCAACCCCACCGGCACCCATGATGGCGATTTTCATTTGACCTCCTCCTTTCGATGCACACCTGCTTTTTATCTGCACAGGGTGATGATACCGTCATAGAAGGCGCAAAGAACCCGGGTCGAAGCCCCGCTCCTCGAGCCATCTTTGGATGGCCTTGTAGAGGATGCGATAGTAATTCAGGGATGCGCCAAAGCCCCGCCTTCCGAAATAGGTGTTGA
>JAGUZM010000276.1 GCA_020060805.1 Deltaproteobacteria bacterium
AGGGGCTCAGATCAGCAAACCCCGCCATATTGGGTCGCAAGAAGCCTCTGGTCACCTGGGGACTGGAGATACGGCCTTTCGAAAACGGCCATGTCCCCGTTCCATGAGGCTGTTGACCTTTTCCTCATTTCTCTTTTTCGTGCTTTCTTTCGTGTTTTCGTGATTAATGTTTTTGCTTTTTCAACTTTAGGCACTTTAGCCGAAGGCCCTGAGCGAAGTCGAAGGGGCACTTCGAACTTTAGACACTGAGTTCAGACACTTTCTTCCCCATGCAATACCTCCGCCCCGCTACGCCCGAGTTCTCCGCGCTTTTCAAGAAAGCGGGTTTCCAAGGAAAAGCGGCGATCCTTCTCTCCTCCTGTTTCGGCGTGGGTCTCATCCCCGTTGCTCAGGGCACTTTCACCTCCCTGGCAGGGATCCCTCTGGCCTTCGGCCTCGCCCAATTGAGTCCCCTTGCTGGCGCCGCGTTCCTGGCACTCTTCATCGCTCTTGCCGTCTGGGCGTCCCAACAGAGCGCCACTGTTCTTCAGAAGAGTGACCCGGCCGAGGTGGTCATCGATGAAATGGCCGGTATTTTAGTCGCTTTGTACCTGGTTCCGGTGTCCTTTATCCATTTCTGTTTGGGTTTTGTCCTGTTTCGGCTGTTTGATATACTGAAACCGTATCCCATCAGGCGTTCAGAAAGAATGGGAGGGGGAGCGGGAATCGTGCTTGACGATCTCCTGGCAGGGGTTTATGCAAATATAGGTGTGAGGGTCATCACCTCCTTCTTGCCCTAACATGAACGTTTTAACTCTTTGATCATCGAGGCCACTCACCCCGTACTTGTCGAAGATCCCCCGTAGGACGGGGGGAGACTGGGGTGAGGGGGAGTAGGGATGCGCGGAGAAATCATCACCATCGGCAATGAACTGATCTCCGGCAGGGTGGTTGACCTGAATGCCTGGTATGCGGCAGGAAAGCTGACGGCATCCGGGCTTGTGGTCAGCCGTGTCACCACTGTGGGCGATGACTTTGAACCTGTGTCCAAAGCCCTGAGGGAGGCCTTGGAGCATTCCGATTTTGTGATTATCACAGGCGGCCTCGGTTCCACCGACGACGACATGACGAACGAGATCGTTGCCACCACCCTGAAAAGGCCCCTCTGCCTTGACGAGGAGATGTTCGAGCTGATCAAGAAGTACGTGAAGGATACGGGCATGGAGATGTCGCCTTCATACGAAAAAATGGCATGGATGCCCAAGGATGCAAGGCTCATCAGTCCGAAAGGGAATGTGTGCGGTTTCTCTCTCGTGGAAAACCGGGTGAGGCTCTATTTCCTGCCCGGCGTGCCTGAACAGATGCGCTATCTCATGGATCAGTACGTGATTCCCGATATCCTGCTTCGGAGCGAAACCCGGCCTGTCCTGACCCACAGGGTTCTTAAAGTCTACGGCATGGGGGAGCCCGGCATTGCGCAAGCCTTGAAAGATCTTCCGAAAAAAGCGAAGAATGTGATCATGGGATTCTATCCCAACTTCCCGGAGAATCACATCACCCTCAGTTCGCGAGGAGAAGACGAACCGCAGGTGACGGGCGAAGTGGTCGCCCTGGAAAAAGAGGTCAGGGCGCTTCTGGGTCCGCACATCTTTGCCACTGGCAACGAGACCATGGAGTCGGTGGTGGGCCGGATGCTCACGGGTCGGGGCTTGACGGTTTCCGTGGCCGAGTCCTGCACCGGCGGCCTTGTGGGAAACCTTCTGACCAATGTGCCGGGCAGTTCCACTTATTTCCACGGAGGGGTGACCGCGTACAGCAACCAGGCCAAAATAGATCTTCTCGGTGTTTCTGCGGAGACGATCGAGAAGCACGGCGCGGTGAGTGACCAGGCGGTCCGGGAAATGGCGGAGGGAATCCGGGAGAAGTTCAAGGCGGACATCGGCATTGCCACAACCGGCATCGCAGGCCCTGACGGCGGTACGGAGGAAAAACCGGTAGGCACGGTTCACATCGGCATGGCCGCCGCTAAGGAAACCGTTTCAGGGAAATACCGTTTCCTCGGCAACAGGGAACAGAACAAACTCAACACCGCCATGATGGCTCTTGACTGGATAAGAAGGTACCTCAATGGAGATCCGTTCCTTTCTCGCTTTTGAACTGCCCCCCGAGATAAAGACGATGGTGACGAGGGTTTACGAAGATGCCCGGCGTTCGAACCTCGATGTCCGATGGGTAAGGCCTGAAGGCATTCATCTCACCGTGGTTTTCCTGGGCAACATCCAGGCCGGGGATTTGGAGGCTTTGGGGAACGAAGTCGGCCGGGTCTGCTCCGACTTTTCCTCTTTCCAGATCGCCCTGGAAGGGATAGGCTGTTTCCCCAACCCTCGAAACCCGAGGGTTATATGGCTCGGTCTCGTCGGACACATCGAGAGAATGGCCCTTTTTAGAGATCGCCTTCAGGAGCCGCTTCTGGCATTCGGAGTCAAGGAGGAGAGGAGAAGCTTCAAGCCCCACCTCACGCTGGGGAGGTTCAAGAAGCCTTTGAAAGACCAGCCGCCCCTCCTTAAGCTGATGGAGAAGCACAAGGATCTGACGAGCCCTGCGTTCCCCCTTCATGAGCTCGTGCTTTTCAAGAGCGATTTGAATCCGGGTGGCGCGGTTTACACAAAAATGCTATCATGGCCCCTCTCTGGAGCAGAGTAGGCGGCGAGGAGCCTCACGGCTATAAAGGAGCGCTGTGAGGAGCGCTTCGCTCGAGGAGCGTTCCGCTTCCGCG
This sequence comes from Deltaproteobacteria bacterium, assembly GCA_020060805.1. Taxonomy (GTDB): domain Bacteria; phylum Desulfobacterota; class DSM-4660; order Desulfatiglandales; family HGW-15; genus JAHECH01. The sequence goes on from JAGUZM010000276.1 coordinate 2,756, forward strand.
GAACTTGAGGAGCGGCCTTCGGCCTTGAGGATTAAGGCCAAGATTAGTTTTTTTCGTGCTTTCTTTCTTTCGTGTTTTCCTGATTGATGTTTTTTCAACTTTAGGGATACGGGGCCATGCCCATTTCCTCAAGGCCGTATCTGAGTCTTTCCGGGGCGGCGACCCAATATTGCGGGATTTGAGGCCATGCCGGAAGACTGACAGGGGCTCAGATCAGCAAACCCCGCCATATTGGGTCGCGAGAAGCCTCTGGTCACCTGGGGACTGGAGATACGGCCTTTCGAAAACGGCCATGTCCCCGATCCATGAGGCTGTTGACCGTTTCGTCATTTCTCTTTTTCGTGCTTTCTTTCTTTCGTGTTTTCGTGATTAATGTTTTTGCTTTTTCAACTTTAGGCACTTTAGCACACTTCGAACTTTAGGCACTTCTTTGAGGGGGGTTATACATGGCAGAGCAAATGGACAGAGACAGGGCGGTTGAGCAGGCGATCGGCCAGATCGAGAAACAGTTCGGCCGGGGATCGATCATGAGGATGGGAGAGGACAAGGTCGTGGACATCCCCTCCATCCCCACCGGCTCTCTCGCTTTGGACTTCGCCCTCGGTGTGGGAGGCGTGCCCAGGGGAAGGGTCGTGGAGATTTTCGGTCCCGAGGCATCGGGCAAGACGACCCTCGCCCTTCACATTGCCTCGGAGGCGCAAGCCCTGGGCGGCATGGTCGCTTTTATCGACGCGGAGCACGCCCTTGACGTCAACTATGCCCGAAAGCTCGGCGTGGATGTGGATAACCTCCTCGTCTCCCAGCCTGACACTGGCGAACAGGCCCTGGACATCACTGAAATCCTCGTGAGAAGCGGCGCTGTGGATGTGCTCATCATCGACTCCGTCGCCGCCCTCGTGCCGAGGGCCGAACTGGAGGGGGAAATGGGGGATCAACACGTCGGGCTCCAGGCAAGGCTCATGTCCCAGGCCTTGAGAAAGCTGACCGCGACGATCAGCAAATCCAGGACCTGCGTCATCTTCATCAACCAGATCCGGATGAAGATCGGGGTCATGTTCGGCAGTCCCGAGACGACCACGGGAGGCAATGCCTTGAAATTCTACGCCACCCAGAGGCTCGACATCCGCCGCATCGCGGCGATCAAAGAGGGGGAGCAGTTCATCGGAAACAGAACCAAGGTCAAGGTGGTGAAGAACAAAATCGCCCCCCCGTTCAAGGATGCCGAGTTCGACATCATCTACGGGACGGGCATCTCAAAAGAGGGGGACATCCTCGACCTGGCCGTCTCCTACGGGATCATCGAAAAGAGCGGGGCCTGGTATTCCTTCGACGGCGAGCGGTTGGGGCAGGGCAGGGAGAACGCCAGGAAATTCCTGGCCGAGAATGTTGACATCAGGGACAAGATTGCCGGTCTTGTTAAGGAGAAATTGGGTTTCAAGAAAACGGAGCCGAGCGAACCAGCGGAGAAAAAATCGAAAGGATAGGGTTTTCAGGACAGCATCATGATGGATTTCAGGCAAATCAGACAGGCCTTTCTGGACTTCTTCAAAGCCCGCGATCACGAGGTCGTGGCGAGCTCATCCTTGATTCCAAGGGACGATCCCAGCCTTCTGTTCACGAACGCGGGCATGGTCCAGTTCAAGGGACTTTTTCTCGGCACCGAGAAGCGGGGCTACGTCCGTGCAGCCACCTCCCAGAAATGCGTCCGCGCGGGGGGAAAGCACAACGACCTCGAAAACGTCGGGTACACGGGACGGCATCACACCTTTTTTGAAATGCTGGGCAACTTTTCCTTCGGCGACTACTTCAAAGTGGAGGCCATTCACTGGGCCTGGGAGCTGTTGACCGAGGGGTACCAACTGCCCGCCGACAAGCTGTGGGCCTCCATCTACAAAGATGACGACGAGGCCTACAGGATCTGGGAGCAGGAGATAGGCCTTCCGCCGGACAGGATCGTACGCCTGGGTGAAAAAGATAATTTCTGGGCCATGGGCGACACAGGACCCTGCGGACCCTGTTCCGAAATCTTGATCGATCAGGGCCCGGCCGTGGGCTGCGGGAGGCCGGAGTGCGCTCCGGGCTGTGACTGTGATCGCTACCTGGAGATCTGGAACCTGGTGTTCACCCAGTTTGATCGCGACCCGACAGGCAAGCTCACCCCGCTCCCCCGAACGAATATAGACACAGGCATGGGCCTCGAGAGAATCGCCGCGGTCGTCCAGGGCGTGACATCCAACTATGACACGGATCTTTTCAGAAACATCATCGGCCGCGTCGAGGAGAGCGCCGGGAAGCGGTATGGAGAGGATGAAAAGCAGGACGTTTCCTTCCGCGTGATCGCCGATCATGCCCGGGCTGCCGCTTTCCTGATCGGTGACGGCGTCATGCCCTCCAACGAGGGCCGGGGCTACGTGCTGAGGCGGATCATGCGAAGGGCGATCCGGTTCGGCCAGGCCCTCGGGATCAAGGACCCCTTTCTCTACCTGATAGCGGGCAGGGTCATCGACATCATGGGGAAGGACTACGTGGACCTGACCCGATCCCGGAGTTTCATCGAAAGCATCACCCTCAATGAAGAGAAGCGCTTTGCCGACACCCTTTTCTACGGGATGAAGGTGCTGGCCGAAGAAGTGGCCAAGCTTAAAGAGCGCAAAGAACCAACCATTCCCGGGCCGATCGCCTTCAAGCTCTATGACACCTACGGCCTCTCCCTGGACATCGTCCAGGATGTGGCAAGGGAAGAAGGGCTCGGCGTGGACGTCAAGGGTTATGACCAGGCCATGGCGAAACAGAGGAGCCAATCCCAGGAGTCATGGAAGGGGAGCGGCGAGGAAGAGATCCCGGAGGTCTATCATGCCCTCGTGAACCGGGGCGTGCGGAGCGCGTTCGTCGGGTATGAAACCTTCGCCTCCCTCGCGAAGGTCACGGCCATCCTGAAAGGGGGCAAAGAAGTCGCCTCGGCCAGAGGGGGCGACGAGGTCGAGCTCCTCCTCGACCGGACGCCGTTTTACGGGGAGGCTGGAGGCCAGGCGGGAGATAAGGGTTGGATTATCCGTGACGGGATGAGCATGGAGGTGAATCACACGATGAAATTCGGAGATCACCTCATCGTGCACAGGGGCACCCTCCGGAGCGGCACCATCTCCAAAGGGGATGAGGTGGAAGCCAAAGTGAACGAAGAGGACCGGAGGGCGACGGCTCTCAACCACACGGCCACGCATCTTCTCCACGCCGCCCTGCGGGAAGTCCTCGGGCCTCACGTCAAGCAGGCCGGCTCTCTGGTTTTACCCGAGAGGTTTCGCTTCGACTTCAGCCATTTCACCCAGGTGGATCAGGAAACGTTGAGGGAGGTGGAAGGCCTCGTGAACCGCTATGTTCGTGAAAACCATCCTCTCTCCACCCAGGTTCTCTCGAGGGAAGAGGCGATGCAAAGCGGCGCCATGGCCATTTTTGAGGAGAGGTACGGCGATGTCGTCCGCCTTGTCCAGGTGGGGGAAGGGGTGAGCATGGAACTGTGCGGAGGGACCCACTCGGCGAGGACAGGGGACATCGGCCTTTTCAAGATCGTGAGCGAGAGCGCCGTGGGCGCGAACCTCCGCCGCATCGAAGCGGTCACGGGAAAGGCGGCCCTCGAACGCGTCCAGAGCCAGGAGGAAAGCCTCAGAGGCATCGCCTCTGCCCTGAAAACATCCCCGGATCAGCTTAAAGAGAGGCTTGAAAAGCTCCTGGCAGAGCAAAAACAGCGGGAGCGCGAGATCGAATCCCTCCGGTCGAAACTGCTCTCCAGCAAATCGTCGGATATTCTCGAGGGGGTGAAGGAGATCAACGGCACGCGACTGTTGGTGCGCCGGGTCGAGGCAGACTCTCCGAAGGAGCTTCGGGAATTCGCAGACCATATCAGGGAAAGGCTCCGCTCCGGGGTGATTGTCCTGGGTGCTGCAAAGGATGAGAAAGTGATGCTCCTTTGCATGGTCACCGACGACCTCACAGATCGGTTCAAAGCGGGGAAGATCATCAGCCGATTGTCAGGCATGGTCGGTGGAAAGGGCGGGGGCCGGGACGATATGGCCCAGGGAGGAGGGAGCCGGCCGGAACAACTCGGGCAGGCCCTGGAGGCTGTGGAAGAGATTATCTCCAGATAGAGAAAGGCCACCTGCTCTTCTTCGCTTCTTCAAGGCCCTTCTCGGTCGCTAATTTTTCCTTGCACTGGCTGATGTATTCCAGGGCCTCGCTGTAATGCCCCAGGTCCGGGTAGTTCTCGAGGGCATAGGTGTACCTTGCAAGGGCTGCGCGGTAGAAGCCCTTCTTGAAGTAGAAGTGCCCCACGTAGATCTCGTGCTCAGCCAGATAAATCAGGCACTTCCGGAGATTCTTCCTCGCCCTGTCAGCATACGCATCTTTAGGAAAGCGGCTGATCAACCTCTCGAATTCCTCTTTCGCCTTGACCGTGTGGACCTGCTCCCTGTCCCTGGTCGTCATCTGCATGAACTGGCACATCGCCTTCTGGTAGATGATGTAGGGGATTTCCTTGTGCTTGGGGTGAAGCTTCTCGAACTCGTCGTAAGCCTCGTAGGCCCGGTCGTACTCCTCTGTCTGATAGAGGGCGTCGGCCACTTTCATCTCCGCCGTGATCGCGAACTTGCTGTAGGGATAGCGGTCCTTGACTTTCGTGAACGTCTCGATCGCGGCTGTGTAGGATCCCCTTTCGAGCTGAGACATCCCGTCGGTCATGAGTTCTTCCACATCCACTTCTTCCTCTTCCCCTGAAAGCAGCCGGTTTATGGTTGAGCAGCCGTTCAGGAAGACGAAAAAGCTCAGCATTAACATGAGGATCATCGTAAAACGGTTTGATTGACGTCTCATTTTCCTAAGCTCCCTTGGCCTGTCAATGGAGGCTTTCGAGGTATTTCTCCGCCGCATACGAAGCGGCCGCTCCTTCACCTACGGCGGTTGAGATCTGCCGGAACAGCTTTGACCGAATGTCGCCGGCTGCAAAAACGCCTGGAATGGAGGTCTGCATGTTCTCGTCGGTGACGATAAAACCGTTTCTGTCGAGCTTTATCTGTCCTTTGACGAGTTCCGTGTTCGGTATGGTCCCTATAAATACAAAAACGCCCCTGACGGCTTGCCGGTGCGTATCACCGGTCTTCACGTTCTTCAGTTCAATTCCTTCGACATCCTTCTCTCCCAGGATTCTCACGGGAACCGTGTCCCAGACCAGTTCGATTTTTTTCTCTGCCATGGCCCGTTCCTGGAGGAGCTTGGTCGCCCTCAGCTTGTCCCTCCGGTGGATGAGAAATATCTTTTTCACAAACCGGGTCAGGAAAACAGCCTCCTCGACGGCGGTGTCCCCGCCACCGATGACCGCCACGTCCTCGTCCCGATAAAAAGGCCCGTCGCAGGTGGCGCAAAAAGAGATCCCTTTGCCCATCAGCCGCTCCTCGCCCTCGATGCCCAGCTTTTTCCAGGTGGCGCCGCAGCAAAGGATGAGGGCCTTCGCTTCCATCTCGCCGCTGTCCGTGATAACCTTCTTTTTCTTTTCGGAGAGCTCCAGTCCGATCACTTCCCGGCTCTCGATCTTGAGGCCGAAGTTTTCAGCCTGCGTCTTCATCCTGTCCACGAGCTCAACGCCGGAGACCCCCTCAGGGAATCCGGGATAGTTCTCGACCCAGTCCGTCGTGAGGACCTGCCCTCCCGGGGCAAGCTTTTCCAGGAGCACCACGTCGAGGCGGGCTCTGGCGTTGTAGAGCCCGGCTGTGAGGCCGGCCGGCCCCCCTCCAATAATGATGAGGTCATGCATGTCAATTAAAGCAGAATACAGTAGCCAGAAGACAGGAGTCAGAAGAACCAAAGAACGAACCAAAGACGGAGGAAGAAGCAATCATAAAAAAAATCAAACCCTTTTCGTGTTTTCCCACTTTCGCCCGCCCTGTCGTAGACCCTTAGCTTGCCTGCCCTGAGTTAAATCGAATGGGTCGAAGGGAGCCTTGTCGAAGGGCGTCTTCGTGGTGA
>JAGUZM010000424.1 GCA_020060805.1 Deltaproteobacteria bacterium
GAGCAGTTCTGAGAACAAGGGCTGGTACAAGGCCGGTTTTTATCTCACCCGGTTTTAAAGTAACTTATGAAGAAGCTATCGTTATTATCCTAAATTGCGTAACAAAATACAGAATCCCTGAACCTATTCGCTCCGCCCATCTGCTGGTCAACAGGGTGCGGCGGGAGGCTGAGAGCTGAGAAGCTCTCAGGTCACGGATTCTCCATCTTTTGCTCCTCTTCGTGGATGGGTTCCTCCCCGCGCGCGACCTGGGGCTTGCAGGCCTCTCCAACCGGGGTTCCGTCCAGTTTTTTTATGGTCGGCAACGGATAGGCCTTGGCATGGTTTTCCAGGTCCCTTTCGAGTTTCTTTTTCGTTTCCCCGTTGAGGGTGTTCCAGCCGAGTCGGCCCCGGCACTTGGGGAATTTGGAACAGCTGAGCCATGGCGCACGACTGCCCCGCCGGAGATGGAGGGGTGCGCTGCACTTGGGACATGGAAGGTTTGTCAGCAAAGGCGGGACCTTGGGTGAGCGGATAAAGCCCTTTTTGTCCAAGCCGATGATACCATCGCAATCCGGATACCGGGCGCAGCTGAGGAAGGCGCCGAACCGTCCCGTTCTCAAAAGGGTTGGTCCGCCGCAAACAGGGCACGCGATGTCGGTTTGCTCCGGAGATGCCGGCTTGCCGTGGCGGTCGATGGGGGCAGCATACTTGCACTTCGGGTAATTGGCGCAGCTCAGGAATCGCCCCCGTTTTCCAAAACGGTAAGCCGTCTGGCCCCCGCACTGGGGACAGGTATAAGGAGCGGGTTGGGTTTCGGCTTTGGCGTGGCCGAGGAGTTTATATGCCTCGTCAAGGCTGCGCTTGAAAGGCCCATAGAAGCTGCGCAGCATTTCCACCCAGTCGGCGTGCTTCTCTTCGATGTCATCCAGCTGCTGTTCCATATCCCGGGTGTAGCCAACCTCCATGATCTCGGGAAAAGCCTCGATCAGCTTATCGGTGACGACCTTGCCGAGGTCGGTGGCATAGAAGCGGTTTCGGGTCTTTTCCGCATACTTTCTTTGCTGGATAACCTGGATGATTTGAGCGTAGGTGCTCGGCCTGCCGATACCTTCAGCCTCCAGTTTCTTGACCAGGGAGGCCTCGGTGTACCGAGGCGGCGGGAGGGTGAAATTCTGCGCAGGATCAACATGGATGGCGGCGACGGGATCGCCCTCAGCCATGGAGGGAAGGGTCGCTTCCTCAGAGGCGTTGGGGATACCGGTGAGCCGGTAATGGCCGTCGAAAACGAGGACCCGGCCCGTGGCCCGGAACACCAGCTCTCCCGGGTCCGTCTTTCCTGAGATCAGCGCCGTGGTCGCATCCCACTGGGCATCGGCCATCTGGCATGTGACGAAACGCTCCCAGATGAGCTTGTACAGCCGGTACTGGGGTTCTTTCAGGGATGCCCGAACCTTCTCGGGCACCAGGTTGACGTCGGTCGGCCGGATCGCTTCATGCGCCTCCTGGGCGGCCTTGTTGGAGGAGACGAAAATGTTCGGGCTCGGCGACAGGTATTCATCCCCAAAACGCTTTTCAACGAATTCCCGAGCCATGCCCAGCGCTTCAGGAGAGAGGTGGGTAGAGTCGGTTCTCATGTAGGTGATCAGGCCGACAAACCCGATCCCGTCCACATGGACCCCTTCGTAAAGAGCCTGGGCAACGCTCATCGTAAACTGGGCCGTGAAATCCAGCTGATTGGCCGCTGCCTGCTGGAGGGTGCTGGTGATGAAGGGCGCGCTGGGGTGGCTTCTCGTCCTTTTGGTCTGAACCGACTTCACTTCCCACGAAGGGCCGGCCGAAGTGCTTCCCAACAGCCGCACCGTGTGGAGGGGTTTGCCGTTGGGCTGGCTGTTTTCGCCTTCGATCCGCTCCGTCAGAAGAAAGCCGGCACGTGTTGCCACTTCCAGGGCGGTGCCGGCGTCCCGCGCTTCGAACTTCTTGCCGTCCACCTCGACGAGCTCTGCTGAGAAGGAGCTGTGCTCTGAAAGCCAGTGGTTCTTCTCACTCACGGTCCTTCCGTTCGATCTCCTTCCGTTGCGCTTTTCCGGAGCCTCGGCCAACCATGCCGCCCACTCCTGCCCTATCGCGGCAGCCCCTTCGACGAGGGTGGTGAAATAGCCTGCCACCTTCCAGTATTCCTCGGGCACGAAGGATTCGATCTCTCGCTCCCGCTCCACGATCAGGCGGACCGCCACGGACTGGACCCGTCCGGCGCTCAGACCGCCACCCACCTTTTTCCACAGAAGGGGCGAGACCTGGTAGCCGACGATCCGATCCAGGATCCGCCTCGCCTGTTGGGCGTTCACCTTGTTCATATCGATCTTGCGGGGATTTTGAAAAGCTCGCTGGACCTCGCTCTTCGTGATGGCATTGAACACGACCCTGTTCGCGTTCTCGGGTTTCACACGGAGGGATTCCACGAGATGCCAGGCGATCGCTTCCCCTTCGCGGTCCAGGTCGGTCGCAAGCCAGATGCCGGCCGTGTTTTTTGCGGCTTTCCTCAGCTCCGAAACCGTGGATGACTTGCCCTTGATGATCTCGTAGGTCGGTTCGAAACCCTTGGCGAGGTTCACACCCGGCACCGGGTCCTTGACGCCTTTGGGGTTTCTGTCAGGCAGGTCGCGCACGTGGCCCACGGATGCCATGACCACATAACCCGGCCCGAGATACTTGTTGAGGGTCTTCGCCTTTGCCGGAGACTCCACAATGACGAGCTGCTTGCTTTCCCCTTGGGCATTCGTTGCAGGTTGCGTTTTCTTTGCCTTGTCTGATTTTGATTTCATTGTAATAAGTTGACCCTTTTTATTTAAGCTTTTTGTTCGCCCAGAGGGCAGGCTTGCCGTGGGAAGGGGATCACCGGACAAAAAGCTTACCCGGGAGCTGGCGGACAAGCCCCTTCAGCTCCATTTTCATCAATATGCTGGACACGGCCCCTGATTCAAGGTTCGCCTCCCTGGCGATATCGTCGATATGAAGGGGGTAATCTCCGACGATCTCGTAAACGCGATTTTCGGACTCCTCCATCAGGGGCAGAGGGTACTGCTTGAAAGTGTCCGTCTTCGGGGCAAAGGGGTAATTGAGGCCGAGTTCGTCAAGGACGTCGTCCGCGTTCTCAATCAGCTTCGCCCCCTGTTTGATGAGATGGTGGCAGCCGGCGCTCTTGAACGAATCGATGCTCCCGGGCACGGCAAACACCTCTCTCCCCTGTTCGATCGCCTGGGTGGCCGTGATCAGTGAACCGCTTCTCCTTGTCGCTTCCACGACCACGACGCCTCTGCTGAGCCCGCTGATGATGCGGTTGCGGATAGGGAAGTGCTTCGGCTCCGGAGGGGCGCCCAGAGGAAACTCGGTGATGACCGCTCCCTTTTCGGCGATTCGCTCAAAGAGTTTCTTGTTCGAACCCGGGTAGATCACGTCTAATCCGGTTCCCATAACAGCCACCGTGAACCCTTTTCCCTCGAGGCAACCCCAATGCGCTGCAGAGTCGATTCCCCTCGCCATCCCGCTCACCACACCCAATCCTCGCCTCGCCAGCCCTTGGGCGATCTTTTCCGCTGCTTTCAGTCCGTAGTGCGTCGGGCTGCGGGATCCCACGACAGCGATGAAAGTCGTGCCCGGAGGAATATCCTGCCCCTTGAGGTAGAGGACCATGGGCGGATCATGGATCTCTTTCAAGAGCGCCGGATAGCTGGGTTCGGCGTAGGTGACGATTCTCGCACCCATGCTGTTCAGGGTCTTCAATACCCCTGAGGGGTCGAGGGAGAAGTCCCGTCTGACGACTCCCCGGGCAACCTCCCGCCGCATGCCCTCCACGGCCATGATGTCCTTCAGTTTGGCCCGAAAGACCTCCCTGGGACTGCCGAACTTGGCAACAAGGTTCTTGATGCCCACGCTCCCCAGCCCAGGGACCAGGGACAAGGCAAGCCATTCAAATCTGTTCTCGGAACGACGGTCTTCCATGATCGTCTGCAGGCTTCAGGCAAAGAGATGGCGGGAGTATAAAGCAAAGAGCTTTTGATTAGTCAAGCTTTTTGTGCTTGCCGCCTGAATGAGAGGGATGTCATTTGACGATGCAGGTGGAGAGGGATGCGATAAAATCAGGTGGTTCCACCCAGGGCATGCCTTTGACAAATGCGCCGCGCGCGAGTTCCTCTTTGCCCACAAGAACAACCCCGACCGCCGTATCAGGCCTTGACTCTATGACGATCAGTTTGCCCACGGAGGATTCATAGATCTTTTTTCCTTCCGTGAGTTCTCGCATGAAATCCTCGAGATAAGTTTCCTTACCGAGGGCGGTGACGACTTCCTTGGATATGTCTTCCATGGGATAGCGCTTGAAATCGAGGACAGGCTTGCGGTGCAATCTGACCACGTCGAACACGGACCCCTGGTGAATGCCGTCCTTGAACCCGCCGTCCAGGTAGACAATGGTGTGCCTGCCGATGGTCAGTCTGTTTTCCTCGACGGCGACGATATTGCCGTAGAGTTTCGGGTCCGTGGGTCTCGGAAGGATGCAGGCCCCCACAGGCTGACGCGGAATGACGACGTCATCGATTTCAACCTCGGCAAAAGTCTTTCCCACCTGGGCGAGGTATAGTCCGTCCTGAACATACTCTTTTACGGTCAAACTCCCCCGGACGGAGACGACGTAGCCGAAGGGTTTGTTGGTGATGGGGTGGCGTATGGGTTCTGAGATTTTGGCGATGGCAAGAGGTTCTCCGATTTTGACGCCTTGCCTGGATCTGAAATGAACAAACACCTCGTCCCCGTTTGAGACGACGAGTCTCGTTGCGGCGAAGGCTTCGATCCTTCCCAGGGGTGCCACTTCAACGAGGGAGAAATAGCCGAGCGAATCCAGGTCCAAGCTGTCGGCAAGGTCAATGCCCTTCAGGACATGCTCTGTTTTTGGACTCTTCGGGGCCGGCTTTCTTTCAAGGGAGGCCACATCCCTCACCCGCTCCTTTCCAAAAAGGGTAATAACATCCCCCACTCTGAGCAGGGTGGGGTTGGTGATGGAAGGGTTCAGTTTCATCAGCTCGGGCCATAGGGTCGGGTCACCGTAATATTTTTCACAGATACCCGACAGGGTGTCGCCCTTTTGAATCACATGCTGCCTCGGTTGCGCGTACACCGCAGGGCAAAAGAACGAAATAAAACAGACGATAGCCAAAAGATACGCAAAAACGCTCACCCTGTTTGCACAGTCTTGTTTCATCATGGCCCCGCACCCGATAAATAAATTTGTTATAATCTACCGATTTAATTGAAAATTGTCAAGAGCAATTTGGGTTAAGAGAAAAGAGGAATTCCTTGGCTAATACCTTGGCGGTTCGTCTAGACGGGGTTGAAGTGGGAGAGGCGCACCTTTGAGGAAAAGCCGGGTGCCTCTGCCGGCCGGAATCCTTAACATGGCCGTTCCTCGGGAACAAAGGCGGACGGCCCGGCCACGATTCTGATGCCCCCATCCAGGGCGATGATATACATTTCAAAGGGCGAATCGGTCTTTTCCTCGATAACGCCGAGGATTCCTTTGTAGCCCTTGGTCATTTGAACCCGATCCCCTGGTTTGAACATCGGATCGCCTCCTCTCTGTCGGCTCATGGTATCCACGGAAAGTGAAGGGGAATGCGTTTTTGAGGACTATTTTTCCTGAACGCCCCGGCCTTGTCAAACCCATTTCCCCCTGATTTGCGGGGATACAGCTTTTGCGAAGGAGAAAGCTACTCCCGGGAAAAAACTTCCCCTCTTTCCGTGAGCTTTGTTTTGATCGCTTTGAGAGCCTGGGAAAAGGCATCCTCCCTGGCCGTGAAAGCGGCTGCCTCGGGGTGACCGCCGCCCGTAAGCACCGGGACTTCATTCTTCATCCCCTCAATCAGGGAAGCAAGGTCGACTGCGGAAGCTGTTCCCCTGCGCAGCTCGCAGATGAATCTATCATCCCACTTCTGCCATATGCCCACGACCAGGCCAGGATATTTCCACCTCAACTCCGATGCCATCAGGCCGCAGACCCGGATTTTGCTCTCGACCCCCAGGAGAATGTACCTCGGCTCAAGGAGCTTCTTGATCGAAGCGACCACCAGCTTCATGAGCCAGGTTTTTTCATGCTGGATCAAGTCATGGATGTTGGACAGAATGCGATGCTCCTCCGATGAACCTGGAGCCTGATCGAGGGACCCCGCGGCTTGGGCCTTGAGGAGGAATTTGAGGGCGTGGTGGGTCGTGCTTTCGTCCTGGACAAGGAAGCTCCCATGGATTCGTCTGGCCGTCTCCTTCAGGCTTTCCTGAAGGGCAGGGGAGAAGTCATGGAAGAGGGGGAGCCGTTCCAGCCACGTTTCCGTGTAAAGCCCCATGTAGAGCACCTGTTTCTCGAAGACGCCCTTATCGTCGAGCAACTCCGAGCCGAACAGGCAGGTGGGGTAAGGGGCGGCATTCCTGTTTTGTGCAGGGTTCATACAGAAAAGATTGGGGTTCTCCCCGTGGGGCATTCCTTCGCCAGGACGATGGTGATCGTAGATGAACACCCGCGTTCCCAGGTCCGTCAGCTTCTGAATCATGCCTGGTCTGTTATGGACGGGCATGTCCAGAAAAACCACAAGCCGGGGGTGATATTCCAGGATGTGATTTTCAGCCTTTTCAAAATCAAAATCGGGCGTGGCCACCCAGTAGAAGGCCGCCGGGCTTTTCAGAAACCGGTGGACGAAAAGGGCGCTCGTGCACCCGTCTCCGTCCCCGTGGTAGGCGATAAGGACAGGATGCTCTGACGGATAGGTTTCTGAATGGATCGGGTGAGCCAGGAACGCCCTCGCTCTCGAAAGCGATGTCTCCTCGAAAA
>JAGUZM010000521.1 GCA_020060805.1 Deltaproteobacteria bacterium
ACTCCAGTGCTGGCTCCCTTGATAATCAGCCCTGAACTTGTATGTGCCCGCAGGGAGCGTGAAGAACACCTTGCCGTTTCCATCAGTCACTCCGGACACCCCAAGATAGGCCCCGGCGGCTGAAAACACGTATACCTTCACACCGGTCAAGGGAATTCCGGAATCGGTTATCGTCACTTCCGAATCTCCCATGGGTATGGTCACGGTCACATTCTGCCATTGGAAAATCTCGGACCAGTACTGCCTGCCAAGATAGTCGGCTCGAACCTTATAAGCCTGGTTGGGAAGGCTGAAGATCACTTCTCCGTTGCTGTTGGTTAGCCGGGATTGACCCAGGTACGACCCGGAGGAAGTGAAAAGATAAACGTTTAACCCCGCTATCGGACTAGGAGCCCCCTGGTTTGCCGCTTCTACCCTTACCACACTGTCCTGGTGCGGGATGGTGACGATTGCAGAAAGGGTAGCAGGAACTAAGTAGGTCTGACTCCAGAACTGGTAACCGAGATAATCTACCCGGAACTTGAAGAGCCCATCCGAAAGATCGAAGGAGATCTCACCAGCCCCATTGCTAATGCCACTGATGCCCAGGTAGCTGCCTCCTTCATTGAACACATAACAGTTCACATCGACAAGCGGCTCCATCTCATTCTTCAGTACCGTCATGTTGAACGATCCGCCTCCGGTGGATATGGCGAGAGCATTGATTTGCCCGGCAATGAGAAACCCCTCGTCGCTCCAATACTGATTTCCCTGGTAATCGGCGCGATATTTATAAGAGCCTGCCGGAAGAGTAAAAAAAACCCTTCCGCCTGCATCCGACGTCCCGGACACCCCAAGATAGACGCCGGCTGCGGAGAACACGTAAACTTTCACCCCTCCTAGAAGATTGCCGGCGCTCGTTACCGTAACCTCCGCATCCCCCATAGTGAGAGATGCGGGACGTCCATTTGTAAATCAGTAATTTATCAAAGCAGCCTGTACCCCTTCTCTTCCGCTATCCTTTCTCCCCTCTTTACAGCATACGCTACCCCTGGTTGGCTCATCCCGAATCGCTTCGCCAACATGGTCCCACTCAATCCCAACTCCCTCTCCCCCCAATAAAGCACCACACTCCTCGCCTCCGCGCGCCGCTTCTGACGACCCGGAGTACTGAGCTCCTTCTCATCCATGCCGTATATCTCTGCCACTCTTCCTTGAACCCGCTTAAGATCATACCCCAGCTGCTTCAGTTCACATCCAGCTGCCCTAGGCATGTGCTGTATTTCCTCCACCTTTTTCGAAGCGAATTGGCTTTTTGCCAGCTTCGTGGAATGCCGTAAAATGTCATCAATATGACGCATAATGAATCATTCTTTCAATATTAAAGACACTTTTTTTAGCGCGATGGAGTCTGTAACCATATATAATCACTAGATAAATTTAAATGTTCGTTTTTTGCTAAATTTGGCATAACGCTTGCTTAAGCAAGCAAAAAATAGCAAAAAATTGGTCCTCGCGGTGCGTTTTCGTATATCTGGACTGGCGCTTGTGACTGGGCCTCCTAAGAATCCCGATCCAAGCGAATCTCGGATTCCGCTGTTACTCTAGCTCAGGTCTAGGAGCGCCAAGCGCCGAAGTGGTCCGCTGGGCCCTCAAGAAATCGAAGTCGAACCATGTCCTACCAGCCGGAAATCCAAGAGCTGAGAGAAAAGTGCACTTGGGAAATTGCCTTCCAGGCGCCCCACTGGGAGGGGAAGATGGCAGAACAGTATCAGTATGCCGAGAAAGCTACCCAATCATCTGAGGTTCTTCGCAAGGCCTTCGAACGCGTTTATGACATGGCTATTTCTTATGGCGTACTGGAACGATTTGGGGAATAGGGAAGAAAGGTGGGTGAACCGTGGATGGTCAACAACCGCTTTGATATTGGCAAATTACTACTACTCTTATTAGTCATGTACCCAGATAAGATCTTCTTGATTTTCATGATAATAGCCGGGCTTGGAGTTGTGTGGATCTTACTTCACTTTTACTATCTTCTATTTAACTTCCGCCTCATTTGCAGGGTAGACAGAAGGTCAAGGTCGGCTTCTACTTGTCCGGGTCTAATCGAGAGAAGAAGCAATAGAGATTTTCCCTCTCCCGTCTACGTGAAGCGCACTTGTTTCTTTACTCTTTTGGTCTTTTACTTGGCATTTCATGCTCCTGCCCACCTCATCCCCGGGGCATCAGTCACCGTCTCGCGAATCTTCGAGAACTCTCTAAAGTCTTATTCCAACCCTAACCAATAAGACTGGTGCCCATCTGGAGTTGGGCAGTCGATTTATCCGTTCAAGGAACCGTGTGGAATTTTGTCTGTCCCTAAATACTTCGTTATTCGACTACGGTCCAGTGGGTTCTATGAAGCGCCTAAGCAAGTTTGTCCTCAGCCAGTTGATGAAGATCCGCGTGCTGGTCGAAGATTCTCGTTTGCGCCGGGTGGGGTGAAGAGAGAAGACTTGACCTATGGCAAGATCGTGGCGGCGGCGCTGAGGGCGAGGTCGAAGACAGGGCGGGGGAACATGCCGAGGAGAAGGACGGCGACGGCGAGGAGAATCCCCCAGAAGAGGCTGAACCCGGGTTCTGGTTGGGAGGCCGGGGGGCTTTCGGGTTCGTCCTTGGTGTAGGCATGGATCACCATGCTCAGGTAGTAGTAGAGGGAGATGGCGGTGTTGATTGCCGCCAGGATGACGAGCCAGTTGTATCCCCGGTCCCACGCTGCGGTGAGGAGGAAGAGCTTACCCATGAAGCCGGCGGTGGGAGGAAACCCGACGAGGGCAAAGGCGCCCACGGCGAGGACAAGGGCGAGCCCCGGGGCCCGCTTGTGAAGGCCGTTCAGGTCTTCCAGCTCCAGGTTTCTTCCGTCCGCCGCAACGCGGCAGATCACCCAGAAGCAGGTCAGGTTCATGAACACATAGACGAGAGCGTAGAACGCGGCCGCAGCGAGGCCCTCCCTGGTCACGGCGACGAGGCCGACGAGGACATAACCCGCGTGGGCGACTGTGGAGTAGCCCAGGATGCGCTTGATGTCCTTCTGCGCCAGGGCGGCCAGGTTGCCGTAGGTCATGGAGATGGCTGCGAGAACCGCCAGAATCGTGGTGATTTCAGCTTCAGGACTCACCAGGGCCGTGAGGCGGATGAGGATGATCACGGCGCCGAGCTTGGGCAGGGTGGAAACGTAGGTCGCGGTTTCATTGCTCGCACCCTGATACACGTCGGGCGCCCAGAAGTGGAACGGGAACAGGGCCAGCTTGTAGAAGAAGCCTGCAAGGAACAGGGCGAGGCCGAGGACGGCCACGGGCCGCTCCGCCCAGGACCAGTCGGTGTGAGCGAGGTCCGAGAGGTACGTCGTATGCTGCGCGGCAACGATGTAGGAGAGCCCGTAGAGGGCGATCGCCGTCGCCGCAGCGCCGAAAAGAATGTACTTGATCCCGGCTTCCGCGGCCTGCCTCTCCTGGGACCTGAGGGGAATCAGGGTGTAGAGGCTGTAGGAGGCCATTTCCATGGCAAGATAGATGGTGATCAGCTCAACGGCGCTGGAGAGGAACATGAGGCCGAGGGCGGAGAGGGCAAGGAACAAGAAATAGTCGTTCCGGTTGCTTTCATCCAAAGTAGGTTGCCGGGTCGCGTTGAGGACCGCCACGGCAAAGCCCACGGCCACAGCGAACTTGAAAAACTGAGAGAGTGCATCAACGCGGTAAGCACCCAGGAACATCTCGCCTTCAGAGCCGAGCACGGCCAATGCCACGGGAATGCCGAAAGCGGCCAGCCAGGGGACCCACCGCACCGCCGAAACCTGTTTTGCCCGGCCGACCATCGCGAAGACGAACAGGATCAGGACGATCAAGGTCTGATAAAGCTCCGGCAAAATCAATTCCACTCTCAAATCCACGCGTTCCGCTCCCGTCTAATCCTTCGATGGATCATGGGTGACCTGGATCACCCCGCTCATCTTCGCCGGTGCCTGCACCCGGATGACCGGCCCGGAAGGAATGGTCGTCTTCACTTTGAACTCCTTGACGAGGTGCTGGACCGAGGCATCGATGGTCTTGAAAAATATCCCGGGCGCCAGGCCGATGTAGACGACGAAGATGGCGCACGGCAGGAGGTAAGCCCATTCCCTAGCGTTGAGGTCCTTCCAGCCCTTTTTGTAGCGGGTCGGTTCGCCCCAGGTGAGCTTCTGGGCCAGCCTCAGCATGTAGGTCGCTGCCAGGAGCACCCCGGGGACGATCGCGGCGCCCACCCAGGGATTGAACTGAAAGGCGCCGATGAGGACCAGGAGTTCGCCCACGAAGCTGTTGGTGCCGGGGAAGCCGAAAGAGGAGAAGGCAAAGAGGCCGAAATAGCCCACATAGGCGGGCATGTACTTGCCGAGACCGATGTTGTCGGAGACCATCCTGCTGTGGCTTCGTTCATAGATCGTTCCGACCATCATGAAGAGGGCGCCCGTGGTGATCCCGTGGTTGAGCATCTGGAAGAGGGCGCCCTCCACGCCCCTCTGGCTGAAGAGGAATGTCCCGAGGGTGACAAACCCCATGTGGCCCACGGAGGAGTAGGCGATGATCTTCTTCATGTCGTCCTGCCCGAGAGCGACCGCTCCCCCGTAGAGGATGGAGGCGAGGGAGATGGCGATCATCATGGGCGCAAAGTACTCGCTCGCCAGCGGCGTGAGGGGAAGGCAGAAGCGGAGGAACCCGTACGTTCCCATCTTCAGCAGGATGGAGGCGAGAAGCACGCTGCCTGCGGTCGGCGCTTCCACATGCGCGGCAGGAAGCCACGTGTGGAAGGGGAACATGGGCACCTTGATCGCAAAGGCGAGAGACATGGCCAGGAAAGTCCAGAACTGGAACCGGAAACTGAAGGATTGGGTCATCAGGTCCGGGATGGAAAAGGTGCCCCCCACGATCCGGAAGGCGATCAGGGCCACCAGGAGGACCGTGCTTCCTGCAAGGGTGTAGAGGATGAACTTGATGGAAGCGTACCGGCGGTCCGGCCCGCCCCAGACCGCGATCAGCAGGTACATGGGCACGAGCATCGCTTCCCAGAACACGTAGAAGAGGACAAAGTCGAGGGAGCAGAAAACGCCCAGGCACGCGGCGACCATGAAAAGGATGCAGAAATGGAACTCCTTGACCCGGGTTTCGATGTAGCTCCACGAGCAGAGGACGCAAAGGGGAAGAACGCCCACGGTGAGCCAGACCATGAGCACGCTGATGCCGTCCACGCCGAGAAAGTACTCCAGCCCCCAGCCGGGCAACCAGGCCGCCCGCTCCACGAACTGGAACGACGCGGTGCCGAACTGAAATTTCAGGAGGGGCAGGGTGAGGTAGACTTCCACGAGGGAGACGATCAGGGTGAAGACG
>JAGUZM010000244.1 GCA_020060805.1 Deltaproteobacteria bacterium
GGGGGGGAGACTCAGCCAAACTCCCGGGCAATCCACGGCAGGCCACTCTATGGGCCGCAACAGCCCTTTGAATCGCATCCAGGCGGTCTTCACTCGTCAACTTCCTGTTGAGGTGATGGCTCAGGTAGGTAGCCTCGATAAGTTGAAGGTTGAAAAACCGGTGGCAGCAGCGATCATGATCCCGGCCGCAGCGGGGGGCATCAGGAGACCTGGAACAGCCTGAATCCAAGGCGGACTCGGTTTCATTGACGATCCCTTCGTACTCCTCGAAATAGGGCGCTAGGTTAACCAGGCGGCTTCCCTCCAGGGAGGGCTCCCTGATCGTCAGCCGGCCCTGTTTCCTGCCGAGCTTTCTCAAAAACCACCACTGGTCGAAACTGGTCGACTCGGCGCGGGTCTGCTTGAGCTTCTCCCTGGCCAGTTTCATGCTGAAACCCCGCCGGAGAAGGTAGGCGGTGACAAAGGTTCCCGTCCTCCCGATGCCGTGGGTGCAGTGGACCAGGATCTTCTTGCCCAGGTAGATCGCTTCATCCAGCCACTGGAGCGCCTTCTCGGTTTCCTGGAGGGAAGGGGCTCGGTTGTCCTGCACGGGAAGATAGAGGACTTCAAACCCGTAGTCCTTCTCGATCTGGTGAAGGTCGCAGTATTCGCCGCAGAGGTTCACGATGCCGTCAATCCCCTGCTCGCGGATGGAGCCCAGCTCGTCGTAGGACATGGGGGCATGGCCCACGGCGAGTTGTTCCGTGACCCAACTCAATGGATAGGCAGGCATCGGCAAAACCCCTTACGCATGCACAAAACAGCGCCACGCATCATTCAGGCGGAAATCTCGCGAGAAACTCCCTGGAAAAAATATCCACGCTTTTCCCGTCTTCAAGCCTTAAATCCAGGAGCCGCGTGAACCCCAGCAGGAACCCGGACATCTCCATCTTCTTTTCCGTATCGGCCGGGGACTGGCCCCGCTGGGTGACGTCGATCGTGTCGCCCTCGAAGGCCGCTTCAAACCCGTGGGCGCGAAGATCTGAAAGGCAAGGTGTTTGAGGTGATCTATGGAAGACATCATCGTGTCATCTGGACGGGTTCAGAATGCGGTCCACCGTCTCCTCCAGTTCGTCGCTGTCCACGGGCTTGACGCTGTAAGCCAGGGCGCCCAGGTCCTTGGCTTGCCGGGCGGTTTCCAGGCTCGGATAACCGGTCAGCATGATCGCCCTGACCGCAGGCCTGACCTTCCTGATCTCTTCCAGCACCTCGATCCCCGTCAGCTTCTTGAGCTTGATGTCGAGAATGAGGAGGTCCACATCCTTTGAACGGGCCCAGGCGATCGCCTGTTCCTCGTCCGTGAAACCAATCACTTCATGCCCCTTGGCCGCAAGAATCTTCTGCACGAGAGCGACCGCATCCGGGAGGTCATCAAGGATAAGGATCTTTGCCATGATGGGGAAACCCCGCTTGCTGCTACAAGGATAAAAAGGGTAGATCGTCTGACCGGGGTGTCTGGTCCCCAGCCCTGGGAGGCGTTTTGGTAGCGGGGAGAGAGGTCCGCTAATGATCCAGCTTGCGCAGGCAATCCTGGGGAAAGCGATGGGTGCCACCCGTGCCCTCAAGGGTCACCTGGACCAGGGCATCAGGATCGTTGATCACCATGTCCGGGTCTGTGACCACGCCGCGGTACCCAACGTATTCGTTCATGTAGCCTTCCCATCTCTGGTCTTCCGACCGTCGATAGACCTGAACTTTTTCTCCCTGGCGAAAGGCTGACATATCCCTTCTCCCTCAAGGTATGGTGATGCCCGACTTGTACTCCGCGGTGAGTTTCCTGACGCAATTCTCACATAACCGGCGGCCTTCAAAAGCCTCAATCATGGCTGCCGTTCTTTTTTTCACGTAATCGAGGTACCGGGCCGGACCGATCACCGCACCGCACCGATCGCAGTGCTCCAGTTTCTCGCGACACAGAACTGTTCCGCAAAGGCTCAGGACGCGCTCGCCCTCCTTATCCGTCAGAGTGATGGCGCCTGTGGGGCAGTTGGCCGCGCATGCTCCGCAAAGGATGCACCTCTCCGCTGTAACGCGATAATCTGTAAAACCAGGGGTTTCATCGTCAAGGTAGCCGAACTGGAGGGCATCGATCCCCATCTTGTCCCGGCAAACGGTGACGCACTTCCCGCAGCGCTTGCAGATGTCACAGCGCAGGCAACGCCTTGCCTCTTGCTGAGCGATCTTCTCGTCGTATCCCAGCTCAACCTGCTGGAAGGTGATCCGCCGTCGTTCCGGGCCGAGCAGGGGCATTTCGGGCCTGTGAAGGGCCATCTTGGCAGATGCCGGGGTATCCGTCAACCCGACTCTCATCCGGCGGCTGGGCACAGGGGGCAGTTTGGGTTGAGGCAGTCCCCTCAGGTATCGGTCTATCCCCTCAGCGGCCAATTTCCCGGCTCCGATCGCCTCGACAACCGTGGCCGGCCCGAGAACAAGATCGCCTCCCGAAAACACGCCTTCGACGGATGTGGCCGAGGTGATCGTATCAGCCATCAACGTTCCCCATTTGCTCCACCGCAGGCTCTCCAGGGATTCAAGCCCCTCACGGTCAATCCGCTGGCCTATAGCCGTGACGACGGCGTCAACGTCGAGGACGTGATCGCTTCCCTCCACGGGGATCGGCCTGCGCCGGCCCTTTTCATCAGGCTCGGCGAGTTTAGCCCGGAGACATTTCAAGCCGGTCACTTTGCCCTGGCTCCCGATGACTTCCACCGGAACGGTCAATAAAACGAGCCTTACCCCTTCCTCTTCCGCCTGCTTGACCTCTTCCACGTTGGCAGGCATCTCAGAGCGGGTCCTCCTGTAAATGAGCTGAACCTCCTCGCAACCGAGCCGGATAAGGGTCCTCGCCGCGTCGATCGCTACATTGCCGCCGCCGATCACGGCCACCTTCTTGCCCGGAATGTGCCTGTCGCCGCGCGTCACGTGCCGCAAGAAGGCGATGGCGTCGATCACCTGAGGGAAATCCTTTTCTCCCTTGATGCGGAGTTCAAAGGACGCGTGGGCGCCTGTGGAAATAAAAAAAGCCTGGAACCCTTCCTGCCGTAATTCTTCTATCGTCGTATCTCGGCCCAGGCGGGTATTGTACCGAAATTCGACTCCCAGCTCTTCAATGAAGGCGACTTCTCTGTCGATGACTTCTCTGGGAAGGCGGAACCTGGGAATGCCCACCATCATCATGCCGCCCGCATAGGGGAGGGCCTCAATGACCGTGACCTGATACCCCTTGAGGCTGAGGTAATAGGCTGCGGTCAAGCCGGCCGGCCCTGCGCCGACGACGCAGACTTTTCCATCCATGCCGGCTGCCTTGGCCGGGTTCCTGTAAGCCCTTTCGGAGACGGCCCTTTCCGCTGCAAAGGCTTTCAAATCCTTGATGGCGATGGGGGTGTCGATTCTTCCCCGGACACAGACGAATTCACAGGGATGGGTGCAAACAAGGCCGCAAATCCAGGGGAAGGGGTTGTCCTTCCGGATCAGTTCCACTGCTTCCGCATATTTGCCCTGTCCGATCAGGCTGACATAGCTGGAGACGTCGATGCCCGAAGGGCAGGCCATCTGGCATGGGGCAGGGGTCAGAATGTCGCAGTCTCCGGTGGGGCAGTTGTGGGTGTCGATATGGCTGGCAAAGACCTCCTTGTGCGATTCCAGCGCGTCCCCGACGATCCGGACCAGTTCTTTGGAAGCCTCTTCAGTCTCCTCTCTGGCGATCGTAGCGAGAGACTTAAACATGGCCGGGAGGTGACTGGAACCCCCTCGCCCTGTGGACACATCCTTGATGAGCTTCAGGAGATCCTCGGCCCTGCGCCGCATTCTCGGATGCACAAAACGGCGAGAGTCAAGGAGTTCCGAGAGCTTTTTGAACGTCTCAAAGACCTTGCAGGTCTGATCGGTCATTTCATCTTACCCGGATCAGGCAGTCCACGCAGAACATGTCATGCCTTTTTTGCTGCGGCGTCGGCACTTTTTCTTTTCGGTTTCATCGGTTTAATTTTAGGGCCGGACAGGGGCTGCCTCAAAGTCACTTCCGTGGCCATGGCTGCCATCGCCTTTGCGTGGCGCTCCCTGCGTTCATCGACCACCTCCGCGGGTTTGCCGAAATGGAGGCAATGGGTCACGCACTTCGCCACGCAGGCCGGCTGAAGTCCCTGGTCCACACGATCCATGCAGTAGTCGCACTTGACGACTTTGCCTTTCTCAGGATCCCACTGGGGCGCGCCCCAGGGGCACGCTCTCATGCACGTCTTGCAGCCCACGCAGAGCTCATGGTCCACGAAAACGATGCCGTCCTTGGCCCTTTTCTGCATCGCCCCTGTGGGACAGGCGGCAACGCACCAGGGCCTGTCGCAGTGGAAACAGGGCATGAAGATAAAGTCCATCTTGGGTATGCTGCCCACCCACTTGGGGCCGATGGTCTGGACCCGGCAAAGCCTCGGCCCCTGAGACAGCCGCTTGTGCTCCTTACAGTGAACTTCGCAGGATAAACACCCGATGCATTTCGCACTGTCATGGAAGAGGTAAAGTTCGCTCATGGTGATCTCCTCAATGTATTTCATTTAGAGTTCATGCCGCGCTTTTCTCAACGCAGGCTTTTGGCCGCAACCAAAATTCTTGCTCGGCCGACCGGGGGGGTGGTCTCTGGCGAGTCCGCAACCGGAAATGGACTCAACCCTCCAACCGCCCCCATGATATCAAGTCTTTTCCGAAGTAGGCGCATTCCCTCCAAGCCAGTCGGAGAGTTGCCTCTCTGGGGCTGCTGCCGTAACCCTATGGCTTTTCGGCGCCGGTTGATGGGCTGGGGCGGTGGTTGCGGCTCTGAAGAGACCACCCCCCCCGGTCGGCCTCAAAACTTCTCCGCACCATGCGAAGAAGTCACAGGCGAAGACTCTAACGCGCCGGCCTCACTTTCACGAAGGTGTCATGCAGCCCGGGACTCCCCCCGATCATGTCCGTCACATTCTCTTGCAGGGCGGTGTCGCTCGCCCCTTTCCCATAGCAGCGGGTGGTCACGGGGACCTGCCGGCCGAAACCGTGGAGCATGAAAACAGCCTCCGGATGGATGAAATCCGTGACAAAGGCCTTGAGCTTGCCGAACCCGTGATCCGAAGACACCTCCACGACCTGGCCGTTAGAGATTCCCAGTTTTGTCGCTTCCTCCGTGTTGATCCACAGGACGTTTTCAGATACCAGCTCGTTCAAGTAGGGATTGTTCTGCGTCGAGACGTGGGTGTGGACCGCGTTTCGACCGACGGTCAGCCTGAACTCGCCTTCCTTGGGAGGGGCCATGGGCTCGTACTTTGAAAAGGAGGAAAAACCGTTTTTCTCCATCAGGCTGGAGACGAATTCGATCTTCCCTGACGGGGTCTTGAACTTGAGGCCCTGTTTTCTCTCTAAGAGAATCGGGTTCTTGGAAAGGCTCACAAACCCCTTCGCGTCAAAATCCTCGATCTTGATCCCCATGTCCTTGAGTTGCAGGTTCCAGAGATCCTCGATGGTTTCGTAGGGGAAAAAGTGCCCCAGGTCCATCCGCTTCGCCAGTTCTCTGGCGATCTCCCAGAAGGGCTTGGTGTCGTATCTCGGGGGCACGCACTGCCTTCTCATGTAAAGGGTCGGTTTCGGTCCGTTGGCCATCTGAATGGAATCGGATCGCTCCAGGTAAATCGACTCAGGCAGAACAACGTCCGAGTACCATGCGGTCTCACTGAAGTTGATGTCCACCGTCAGGATGAAATCCAGCTTGTCGAAGGCCTTTTTGTTCAAGCCGTAATTCGGTATGGAAAGCATCGGATCAAAGCGGTGACTGATCAGTCCTTTGACGGGGTAGGGATCTTCGTTCAAAATGGCGAAGGGAAGCATGGAACCGACCCCGTGGGCAGGGTCGGCGATGGGGATTTTGGAGCCGCCCACGCCGTCGAATCTTTCCACTTTCGGATTGGGGAGATCCTTCTGATCCACGAGCTTTCCGAAAGAGCCGTAACCCGAATCCTTCGGCCCCTTTTTGATGATCAGCCCTCCTTTACTCTCGATGCTCCCCAGGAGGGCGTTGAGGATGACGATGGAGCGGCGGAAATAGATCTCGTTGGTATGATTGGCACCGCGATAACCGTAGTGAAAAATGACCTGAGGCTTGTCCCTGCTCAATTCCCGGGCGAAAGTGACGATCTCCGCAGCCGGGATGCCGGTTTCCTCCTCAGCCCACTGGGGTGTGTAGGGCTCGACAAAAGCCCTCAACTCGTTGAGGCCCGTGACCCAGCGATTCACGTACTCCTCGTCATGGAGGTTTTCCTTCAGGATGACGTGAATCAGGGCGTAATTCAGAGCGAGGTCCGTTCCCGGCCTGATCATCCAGAAGCGGTCCGCATGAGAAGCTGTGATCGTGGACCTGATGTCGATGTACGTGACCCTGGCTCCCTTTTCCTTGGCGTCCATCAGGGCCTGGATCGGCTTCAGTTCGAGAGACTCGAAAAGGTTCCTTCCGTACAGGATGACGTGTTTGGTGTTCGCCAAATCCACGGTGAATTCGGCATCCGTGTACCCGGTGAGCGTCCGGAAAGCCGTGTTGACTGATCCTTTGCAGAGGGCGTCATGGGTGTAGTGGTTCGGCGATCCGATGGCTCTCATGAAGGTTTTGCTGATGTGGGTGTTGAGGTTCTGCCTCTCCCCAAAGACCACGGTTTGAGGCCCGTACTTTTCGATCACCTCTTTCAGCTTCTGTGCCGAGTAATCGAGAGCTTCATCCCAACTGACCCGTTTCCACTTCCCTTCACCCCTGGCCCCCTCCCTGATCATGGGGTAGCGGAGCCTCTCCGTGTCATTGAGAAGCGCCGTACCGGCGCTCCCTTTGGCGCAGAGGGCCCCCTTCAGTTGATGAGGGTTTCCTTCGATCCATTTCACGGTGCCGTCCTGAACAGTGACCTTGATGGGGCACCTGACGGTGCACATGAAGCAAATGCTATAGATATCTTTCCCCATAAAAAAACCTCCCTAATGGACTGCCGAGAGAATCACACCTCACCGGTTCCCTCCCGGAAATCGGCCGATGATCTGGGCGCGCGTTCTGGAGCGACCGGCCTGATGCGGTTATGTGACTTGAGGGCACGCCTTACGGGAAAGGTTGAAGGTAGCCCTGGACAAACGTATAGGCCCGCAAAAAGGCGTCAATCTCGTCAACAAAAAACCATAATACTTCAGGGTAGGGAAAGCAAATTACATGCCCGCCCAAGGTCGTCGAGACCGAAGGAGCGCAAAAAGAGTTCAAAGGGGTGAGAAAGAGAGAAGGTCGTGCGGGGAATTTTCCGGTCTGCGGGTCTTGGAGGGTCTCTGATTCGGCCGTTCAAAGCCCTCAGACCGCTGGTCCCTGCTCCGGTGATGTCCCGGCCCGCTGTTTCATCTCTTTTTTGCGAGAGAGGCGCAAAAAAAAGCTTGCACCGAAAATAACCTTAGACATATCTTAGTCTCTGAAATCGGGAGAAAAATGCGAAAACGACGGTTTCTGCCGAGGTGCAAAGGAATTAATGCAGGTCGCATCTACACCGGGAAAGGTTCAGCTCCTGGCGAGGAATCATGAGAGAGAGACATTTTAAGGTGAACGACGAAAGAAAGTTGTCGTTGTCAGAAGTGCTTTCGGAGCCACGACAAAGGCAAATCCCCCATCGCCCCCCTTTATCAAAGGGGGGTGGGGGGGATTTTAAAGGGTGGCTTTTGATGCTAGCCAGGCTGCTGGAATGTGAGCTTTTTGAAGCCGTTCCCTACAGATTAAAGGCGTTGTTCTTGTTTTTTGGAAGTGGGCTCGGTTTGGTTTTGCTTTTGCCCGGGGACGCCTCGGCCATTCAGGTTCATCCCGCGCCGGAAGGCCTCTATGCGCACCAGATCGCCCACGTCTTTTTCATCGCCAGCATGGCTTTCTTCGCCTTCTGGTTGGAAAAGACCCGCCTGGTGAAGGCCAAGGGATGGCGCTACATTCAACTGAGCAGTTTTTGGTTCATCCTTTGGAATATCGGCGCGATGCTCGGCCATGTGATCGATTCATTCCTCGAGGAAAGCGCCTTTGTCGGGGCGGGCTGGTCCAAGGCCCTCGTGGTCGAGGAAGCGATCGCCCCTTATCTCTACTACGTTCTCAAAATGGATCACCTCATCTGCGTCCCGGCCATGGTCTTCCTGTTGCTGGGACTGAAGAAATTGAACTCGGAAGTCAGGGGGAGGACAAGATGAGCTCTCCCCTGATCTCCATGGCTCCCACCCAGGTCATAGACATCGTCGGGTCCGGCCTGATGATCGTATTCGCCCTGTGGTGCGGCCGTCAAGCATTGCTGCTCCAGAAGAGGGAGCCTCAGAACGTGATCTGGACCTTTCTCCTCTGGTTTTGTTCAGGCCTTCTGATCTTCGCTCTATCCCGGTCGGTGGGCCACATCATGAAGCACCTTCTGGTCGCCGCGGACCGCACCGACATCTGGTACCTCCTGCGGCCCGTGAGCGGCTCCCTCAACACGATTGCCTTCATCATCGTGGGCGCGATCACCCTCTTTTTCAGTCGCGTTTACCATATTTACGAGCAGATGATCCAAGACAAAAGAGCGATCGAGCGCGCTCATAACGAGATCACGCAGCTCAACCTCAACCTGGAAAGGATCGTTCAGGACAGGACGAAGGAGCTTTACGCATCTGAGGCGAAATACCGGCGGGTATTCGAAGATTCGAAGGATATGCTCTTCATCTGCGACAAGGAGGGCCTGCTCCTCGACGTGAACGAAGCGGGCGTGGAAATGCTGGGCTTCGCGAGGCCGGGCGAGGTCCTCGGCCGGAACTTTTTTGCTGACTTCCTCCTGGAGCCGAAACCTGAAACCCTCAGGGTACAGATGGAGGAAACGGGTTACCTCAGGGACGAAGAAATCCTCCTGAAGAAAAACCGCGCCGACCATGCGATCGGGCTTTTCTCCGCCACGTTGAGGAAAGAAAACGGAAGCGCAGAAGGGTTTGAGGGGACCATCAAAGACATCACCATGAGGGTGGCCATGGAGAGGCAGCTCCTTCAGGCGGACAAACTGGCTTCCCTGGGCCAGCTTTCCGCAGGCGTCGCCCATGAAATCAACAATCCCCTCGGGTTGATCCTGGGTTACACCAAACTCGTCCTGAAAGAGGTTGATTCCGGGAGCCAGTTCTACGAGGATCTCAAGATCATCCAGAAGCACGCGATGAACTGCAAGAGAATCGTGGAGGATCTCCTGAAGTTCTCCCGCTCCACCCAGACGACCAAGACCCCGACCAACCTGAATGACCTTGTGATGGATGTCCTGGCAGTGGTGGAGACCAAATTCAGCCTGGAAAAGGTCCGCGTCATCAAGAAGCTTGCGCAAACCCTGCCGCCTGTGAAGGTGGACCCTGACAAGGTGAAGCAGGTGTTCATGAACATCCTGATGAACGGCCAACAGGCCATCGAAGGGCCCGGATCCA
>JAGUZM010000236.1 GCA_020060805.1 Deltaproteobacteria bacterium
GACCAGCTGGGGTCGGTCGAAGTGGCAAACGCCCCAGCGGTTGAGGCCGAAGCGGAGGCTTCCCAAGAATTGCTTGAACTCCTGGAAAATCCCATGCGCTGACGGCGTTGACTTTCCCCAGTCCCCAGTAATATCTTACTCAACCCAAAGAATGACCCAGACCAATCTCATACATACGCATCCAGTTTTTTTACTTATTCCGAGATCCCCCTCACCCCAACCCTCTCCCCCAATGTGGAGAGGGCAGGGTGAGGGGGAGGCTTCAAAAGATTTGTGGCGCTTGCACTTTTTGTGCGGCAATCGCCCAGTTGATCCTGGAAGGTCGAGGTAACGGATGGAGAAGGAAATCAGCAACGAGCGAATCAAGTTCCTTGCGGACGACTACAGCAGGGGCTTCATAAAACATTGCCGGTTTGAGGCGGAGGTCATACGGAGGGGGTTCTTTCAGTCCCTCGTCCAGATCCGGGAGCTGCACAGACAGCAGGACGGTTTCATCCATGCCGGCGTGATGGCCACGATGGCGGATCACACGGCCGGGTATGCCGCGTTCACCACCGTGGCAGAGGACTTCCAGATCCTTACGATCGAGTTCAAGATCAATTTTCTGAGACCCGCCTACGGAAACTCTCTTGTCTGCCGATCCAAGGTCATCCGGGAGGGATCGCAGATCATCATCGCGGAATCAGAGGTGTTCGATCGAAGAGAAGGGGAAGAAGTGCCTGTCGCAAAAGCCCTGGTCACCCTCATGGCGGTTCACAGGGACAGGCTTTCATCCAAGGGATGACTCAATCTCCTCCGCCACCCTTCGGGCAGCTGCCTTGGGGTCATCGGCATCCCGAATCGGTCTCCCCACAACGATATAATCCGCTCCTCCTTTGACCGCATCCGCAGGGGTCACGATCCGCTTTTGATCGTCTTTGCCGACCACGGACCAGACGGGCCTGATTCCCGGGGTGAGGGCTATCAGGGCAGGGAGTTCTTTCTTGATGAGGGACACTTCGTGGCCGGAACAGACCACCCCATGACACCCTGCCTCTTTGGCTATCCTGGCCCGCAGGAGCACGAACCTCGATAGGTCTTTGATGTAATCGTCCGTGTAGCCGAGCCTTGAGAGGTTCTGGCTGTTGAGGCTCGTCAGGAGAGTCACGGCAAGAATTTTTGTTCCCCCAGGGTTTTTGAGGGCCACTTCTTTCAGGATTCCTTCACCCTGGTCGCAATGAACCGTGACGAACTCGGGCCTGTACTCTGAAGCTGCCAGGAAAGCCCTTCTCATCGTTTCAGGGATGTCATGAAGCTTGAGGTCGAGAAAGATCCCGGCACCGGTGATCTCCCGGATCGCTTTCAGGACGGCCGGCCCTTCGCTCACAAAAAGCTCAAGCCCTACCTTGAAAAGGCCGATGTCGTCCTTGAGCATGGTGACGTACTTCAGGGCCTTCTCCTTGGAGGAGACGTCTAGCGGAAAGATGATGTAGTCTTTGCCTGGTTTCATAGAGTTGTCCGTTGTCGGTAGTGGGTTGCCGGTTGATAAAAAGGTAGAGATTCAAGAATAGCTTATATGGGAATCCCCAAGGACATGCAAGACATTCTTTCCCTAAGCGCTATCCACTGCATATGATTCATCTGGTCTATGAAAACTCATTGACATCGCTAATGTTTTCCACTATTGTCAAATTGACTTTGTGACAGTTGCCATGTATCAAAATGGATTACGCACTGCAGGTTCGCGCGGTGTTTGTCTGGGTCGGCCATGAACGCGCGGGAACAGCCCCAATGAGGTAGAAAGGTGGTCAACTGGCATCGATTTGAGCCTCGGGATTTCGAATATGATTTTGAGGCCGACAAGCTTGCGGCTCACGGTATTACCTTCATGGAGGCGGTTGAGTGTTTCTTCGGTGACTATGCCGTGAGACGAAACAAGCAGTTCAAGGATCGATTTCAACTAATCGGACGAACTCTGCAGGGAAAAAGATTGAAGCTGATCTTTCAGCTCAAATCCCGCAATGTCGTCCGCATCATTACAGGGTGGAGATTATGAGTATCAAGAAGACTTCTGGACGCAGAAAAATGACAGAAGAGGATATCGACAACCTCGTGGTGGCTCAAGCCGGAGACAATTCCGCTTGGGAAGCGCCAGTTCAAGTCCGACGCGGCGAACCGGGCACTATCTCAATTCCCGCTGACCTCGCAGCAAGGGCTGCATTCTTGGCACAAGTTCATCGTGCTCCTGGAGTTGAGGAGTGGCTAACCAGAGTTATCCGGGAGAGGATTGAACTGGAGGAAGTAGCGTTCGCAGAAGCCAAACGCGATTTGGCGGGAAAGGATGACGCGTAACTTGAATGCCAGATTCATGCCCGCCTTTCTGGAAGGAGCACCAGGGACATCTATGCTTATAAGTGCTTTTCCGGGCCTTTCGCCATAACCAGTCGGACTCCACCACACCCCTTCTCCTGAAAAACTCCGTTGCCTTTGTGCTCGCTGGTTCCATGATAGCGATGGTACAAAACCGTCGGCATTTCGGCCGAGGATATTGTACTACTCAGCGCAATTACCACTCGGAACTTCCGATGTCTCGATAATATTGATCGCTTCTACCAGTCCGAGACACTAAGAACCAACTCATTAGGGGGCAAGCACAAAACAAAAAGAGCAATCAACGTAATGATCACGAGACAAAGAGGACGACAGGCCCAAAGCAAAACCCGTTTTCCGAGAGACCGCTTGCTGCTCATTAAATCACCCCATTCACAAGTGATGCCTGAAAAGCTGTTCTTAAAATAGAGCTCTTGAAAGAGTGAACTAACCACCTAGCTCGCCTCAGACTTATACCTGCTTGAGAAGAAACACGTTCTGAGACGCGACCTTTAAGTCTCGCTTCGGCCAGATTGTGTCTTCCTATCAGCACCTTGCGGCCTGTTTGAGGTCAGTGTCGCTAATAAGTGGAGCTTGGAGGCGGATAGCTTTCCCCAAGTCTTTAAAGAGGAGATCTCCATTGCCCAATAGGGTTTCTGCGCCTGATTGCTCTATGACGATGTGAGAATCGATTCTTGCATTTACCTTTAGGGCCACCCTGGCGTTCATATTGGCTTTGATGACCCCTTTTACAATATCCTTACTTGGTCGCTGGGTTGCTAAAATGAGGTGCACACCGGCTGCCCTTCCCATAGCCCCAATCCGCCCTATTCTCCGCTCCACCTCCTTTCCTTTTTTCGCGTCTGACAGTACCAGGTCCGCATATTCGTCGCATATACAGATGATGCGAGGCAGTATATCTCGTGGAGGATTATTGTAAACCTTGAGGTCGGTTACCTGGGCCTTCTGAAAAAGAGAGTATCGTTTATCCATCTCGCGTATCAATTGATCCAGGACTGCAAGGACATCACGCTCAGCCGGGATCACAATGGGAAGCAGCAAAAATGGCGATGAGGAAAGCATAAAAAAGGCAGTGCGCTTGGGGTCGATAAGCACAAGGGAAAGTGTCTTCGGGGTATTTGCAGCACAAAGACTTCCCACTACCATTTTGAGCCACTCACTCTTGCCGCTCCCATTCGTTCCTGCCACAAGGAAGTGAGAGTGTTCTGTTTCTGAGAGATCCGCATATGTCCATGTGCCTTCGACAGCGATACCTATTGGAAATCTACAAGTCCCTCTAGAAGGCGCGTCAGATTTTTGAATTATATCATGACTCCATCTAAGAACTTCGCGGTCAGAACGCTCTACATCGACTGTCACAAGCCCGCGCTCCATAGAGATCTGCGGAGGTTGATCGGTTTTCAGTCTAGGCCAAATAGTAGTGCCCATGTTGAGAATCTTATCAGCCTTTACATTCTCTGCGGGCCTTGCGAGGAACCGGTAAAAGGAAGGCCCTACATGAGGGTTTCCCTCCAGATTAATGGGTGCACCAAATTCCTCGAAGCCCAAAATTAGCCTTTGTGCCAACTCTTTCATGTCTTTGGTTATAGGAGGCGGAGGAGGTGGCCTGAGCGGTTGGTCCACCCCCGCGAGTCTCCCGACCAATTTTTTCAAATGATACTTCGCATCCTTGATTTCACTAGGTTTCCAAACACGCTCGTGGGC
>JAGUZM010000150.1 GCA_020060805.1 Deltaproteobacteria bacterium
AGCAACGTGACAGGAACGTCCCTGCTCAAATCACTCATGATGGCCGTGGCGGGACTGATCATCGGCACCATCGGTCTTGATCCTGTCACGGGCGTCGCGCGCTTTACCTTCGAATCCGTGTCCCTTTTGAGCGGCATCGAATTCGTGGCCGTGGCCATCGGCCTTTTCGGGATCGGAGAGGTCCTCGTCAACGTGGAAAAGTCTGCCGTAGCCCTTGAAGGACGGGTACTCGTTCCCCGACTGAGGGAACTCTATCCCAGCCTCCAGGACCTAAAGAAGGCGATCAGAGCCATTCTCAGGGGTGCGGGCATCGGGTTTGGGGTGGGGCTGGTTCCCGGGCCCGCACCCGTCATTGCGACCTATTCTTCCTACATGATTGAGAGAAAAATCTCAAAACACCCGGAGGGGTTTGGTCATGGCGCCATCGAAGGGGTGGCTGGGCCGGAAGCGGCAAACAATGCCGCGTGCCAGTCAGCGTTCATTCCTCTGTTCGTTCTGGGGATACCCTTTGCCCCACCCACCGCCATCCTTCTCGGGGCGCTTCTTATCCATGGTGTAAACCCGGGGCCCATGCTCATCGGAGAACATCCCGAACTCTTCTGGGGCGTGATCGCCAGCATGTACATCGGCAACTTCATCCTTCTTCTCCTCAACCTTCCCTTTGTCCCCTTTTTTGCCAATATCCTAAGGATTCCCAAAAGGGTCCTTCTTCCGCTGATCATCCTCTTCTGCATCACGGGAATGTACACGGTCAACAATTCCATCTTCGACGTTTGGGTCATGTTGCTTTTCGGGGGTCTAGGGTACTTGATGAGAAAGTGGGATTACGAAGGGGCTCCCCTTTTGCTGGCTCTTGTTCTAGGGCCGAAGCTGGAGGTGGCTTTTCGCCAGTCTTTGATGATTTCTCACGGCGACTTCGGGATCTTCGTCGGTCGTCCTATTTCGATGATTTTTCTTCTCTCTACACTGCTCTTTTTGATGCTTCCGGCATTTCGACTGGCCCTGAGGTCGATAAAGAAAGGAGGTGGCTCTAGAGTGTCATGAGGAGGCGACAGAGGTTAACCGTTTGGATCGCGAAAGGAGGGAAATCCATGTTGAAAAAAGCTTTGATGATCATGTGTGTATTCTGTTTGATGGCGGGGATGCCGGTCCAGGCCGCGGATTTTCCAACCAAGGAAGTCCAGATCATCATTCCATGGGCAGCGGGCGGAGCGACGGACCTGATCTTCCGGGCCCTGGGTGCCACGACGGGAAAATACCTTGGAAAGGCGGTGGTCGTTGTTAACAAGCCGGGTGGAGCGGGAGCTGTCGGGTATACCGAGGCTGTGAAGGCACAGCCCGATGGTTACACCCTCGCCTCAGGTATAACCCCACTGACGATTCTTCCCCATAACGTGAAGACTGCATTCACGTATAAAGATTTCGAGCCCGTTATCAATGTGGTGAGTGACCCGGGCATGTTCTTGATGAGATCGGATGCACCCTGGAAGAGTCTCAAGGAGTTTTTGGACTATGCCAAGATGAACCCTGACATGATCACCGTGGGGAACTCGGGCGCGGGCGGAGGCGTTCACCTGATTGCCCTTGCCTTTGAAAAGGCCGCTGCGGTGAAATTCAACCATATTCCTTTTACGGGCGGAGGACCATCTGTCACTGCCCTTCTAGGCGGCCATGTCAATGCCGTCTCCGTCTCACCACCTGAAGGGATTGAGCATGTGAAGGCTGGAAAGCTGAAGATGATCGCCCTTTTTTCCGAGAAGCGATTCGAGATGTTTCCGGATGTCCCGACCGTAAAGGAACAGGGCATCGATTTTGGCATGGGACAATGGCGAGGGTTGATCGCTCCCAAGGGGACTCCTCCGGATGTGATCAAGAAGCTTCACGATGCCTTCAAACGGGGGATGGATGATCCGGTTTTCCAGAAGAACGCGAAGGATATGGCAGTCAATCTCCACTACCTTGGCCCTGAGGCTTTCGGGAAGCTCATGGCGAGCGATGACGAACTCTTCGGTAAACTTATCAAGGAGATGAAGAAGTAGGGATGATCAGAAAGGAGGTAACCCTATGAAAACCTTCAGAATAGGTTTCATTTTCTCGATCATGGCGTTCGTTTGTTTCCTCTTCGCCTGTGCGGGAATCACTCCCATTGCCCAACCGGAGAAGAAGACAACAATGCGGATCGGTAGTCCATTTAAGCCTGGGACCATCGTGGTTGATGCGGCGGAGAAGTTCAAGGAACTGGTTGAGAAGGGGAGCGGAGGCCGGATTGAGGTGACCATTGATGCCGGCACCAAGGCGGAAATTGAAATCAATAAGATGAACAGGGCCGGCGAGCTCGAAATGCAGTCCAATGGGACGAACTTCCTGGAGCTCTATGCGCCCCCGTACTACTTCTTCACCGCTCCCTACGTCATGAAGGACTTCGACCACTACATGCGCGTCTGGAACGGCAAGCTCGGCCAGCAGGCGCGGGCTCAACTGGAGAAGAACGACCTGAAGTACCTGGCGACCATCTACCGGGGGCTGCGGCAGATGACGACCAATAAGCCGGTCTACACACCGGCGGACGTGTACAACATGAAGCTCCGCCTGCCGCCCATCCCCACTTGGATGGCTGTCTGGAAGGCCATGGGTACAGACCCCGTCGCTGTCCCGCTGCCCGAACTCTTCGATTCGCTGAAGACAGGGAAGGCCGGATCCTCAGAGGGCGATTTGCCGCAGATTGCGGGCTTCAAACTGTTCCAGGTCCAAAGCCATTTGATCATCACCAACCACCTTGTGCAGACCGCCGGCATCTTGATCAACAAGCCTTTCTTTGACAAGCTGTCCAAGGCGGACCAGGATCTCATCGTCAGAGCGGGTAAGGAGACCGAGGAGTGGGCCAACAACAAGATCAAGACCGATGAGCCGGCAACCCTTGTGGATCTCCAGCGGATGGGCATGCAGGTGGTGATCCCGAATGCCGACTCCTTCCGGGCAAAGGCCAAATCGGCTGTCGACGAGCTGTTCAAAACCCAATGGTCAGTCACGACATGGGCTGAGGTGCTTGCCCAGTGATTTTTGTAGGTCCTTTGCCCAGCTTTTCCAAGGAGGGGCCAAAGCCTCCCCTGCCCTTCCTCCCGAAATAAATTCGGGATGAAAGGAAACAAGACCGGCCTGTTCATTACACGCCTCTGAATCTATAGCTGAATTCCTTTCAGCATGATTTCAACATCTGTTTGAAACGGGAGGCTATGAAGGAGGACAATGGCACTTGCTGATGAGATCAAAGAAAAGGAAAGACGAGTCAGCGGTTTTCTCCGATCAAAGGGATTAAAAGCCTTACTCCTGAAACGTCAGGCGAATTTTTCCTGGATGACCGGGGGAGGCCTCAACCTGGTAGGGATCACGACCGAGGTAGGGGCCACCTCCCTGCTCATTACTGGGGAGTCCAAGTTTGTCGTTTCGAGCAACATTGAAGCGCCGAGAATGGTTGAGGAAGAAAAACTGGAGGCGCAAGGTTTCGAAATGGTCGTTTTCCCCTGGCACAAGGAACGGGAAGCCGACATCGTTCGGGAGCTGGCGGGTAAGGAACCGGTAGGCTCTGACGTTCCTTTCCCCGGTGCGGTGATGCTCGCTGAGGACATCGCCCGGCTTCGCTACTCCCTGACCGCGGAGGAAATCGAGCGATACCGTTGGTTGGGAGAAAGGGTTTCCCTGTCCCTGGAGAGAACCTTGCAGGCCACGAGAAAGGGGGAAAAAGAATCGGATGTGGTGGGAAGGCTCTGCGGCGATCTATGGAAGGATCGGATCGATCCTGTAACCTTGATGGCCGCGGCCGACAGGAGGGTGTTCGATTTCCGTCATCCTATCCCGACAGAAAGAAAGATCATGAATTATCTGATGGTCTCCGTGAATGCGAGAAAATGGGGGCTGATTGTTTCGTTGACCCGGTTTCTTCACTTCGGGAAATTGCCCGCGGATATGAAGGATAAGTACCTGGACAACGTCTTCATTGACTGCACTTTCATGGCGGCGACCCGTCCCGGCGTCCCGGCCCGGGAGGTCCTCCAGAGAGGCCTTGACGCCTACGGCGAAAAGGGGTATCCGGACGAATGGAAGCTCCATCACCAGGGCGGGGCCATAGGGTATACGGGCAGGGACTACAGGACGAATTTCAACACACCAGACATCATCCAGGAAAATCAAGCTTTCACCTGGAACCCCTCTCTGACAGGAACCAAATCGGAAGACACGATCCTGGCCGGTTCAAAGGGCCTGGAAATGATCACCAGGCCTGTTCTCTACCCGACCGTTTCTATGCGTGCAGGGGGGATGGATTTTGTTCGCCCCCAAATCCTGGAGATGGAAGAGTGAAGGGACTTCATGATGTTGTGGAGGAGATGAAATGACGGGGAAAAGAAGTGTGATGGAGCGCATGACCGACGAGGGGCTGGTTGCGGTCGTTCGGGTGTCCGGCTCTGAAGAAGCGGTCGATGTGGCAGCAGCCCTTAAGGCAGGCGGCGTGAGCCTGATCGAGATCACGATGACCGTCCAGGGAGCCCTGGATGTGATCAAGGAACTGCGCCGCAAGTATGCCGGCGATGTCATCATCGGTGCCGGGACCGTTCTGGATGCAGAAGCCGGAAAGTCAGCCATCCTGGCAGGAGCTCAATTCCTGGTCAGCCCGAACCTGAGCCTGGACCTCATCCAACTGGCCAACACCAAGAAGGTGGTGGTGGTCCCCGGGGCCCTGACACCGACGGAAATCGTGCGTGCGTGGAATGCTGGGGCGGACATGGTGAAGGTTTTCCCGGTCGCCCAGCTCGGAGGCCCGGAATACATCAAGGCCCTCAAGGGACCCTTGCCGCAGATTCCACTGGTCCCCACGGGTGGGGTGAACCTCCAGAACGCTGGCGACTTCATACGCTCCGGCGCTGCCGCCGTTGGTGTGGGAGGGGAACTGGTCGACAAAAAAGCGATCGGTCAAAAAAATTTCGCGGTGATTACGGAGACCGCGAAGGCTTTTCTCAAGGTCATCCAGGAGGCAAGGAGAAAGGGATGATCGTTTTGGTGGAGGAACCGTCGATGCCGGAAAGGAGGTGATGGAAGAACGTATTAGACGCTGGTTCGAGGAGGAGCAAAACAAAAACGAATGAACGTGCCGCAAAGGAGGAGTCC
This sequence comes from Deltaproteobacteria bacterium, assembly GCA_020060805.1. Lineage (GTDB taxonomy): Bacteria > Desulfobacterota > DSM-4660 > Desulfatiglandales > HGW-15 > JAHECH01. The sequence goes on from JAGUZM010000150.1 coordinate 5,161, forward strand.
TATGAAAAGGTTTGGAAAGTTCTCTCTGATGATCGCCGTGCCCCTGCTTTCATTCCTGGCGATCTCTTTCTCTACAACACCGGCATTCGCACAGCAGAAGTATGTTTTGAAGTTTAACCACGTACTGGGCCAAAAAGAGCCTTATCACCAGGGATTTACGAACTGGGCAAAAGCGGTTGAAGAGAAAACCAAGGGGGGCCTTAGAATTGAAGTCTTTCACAGCGCGCAGCTCGGCGTTGAGGAAGACATCCTTGAGCAGATAAGGGCGGGCGCCAATATCGGACAGAATACCGATTCGGCCCGGATGGGCAACTATGTCCCCGGAATAGCTTGCCTGAATGGCCCCTATTTCGCTGAGAATCTTGTGGAAGTGGGAAAACTCACCAATGCGCCGACGATAAAGGGTTTTCTTGACGAACTGGCCAATAAGCACGGTTTTAAGGTTCTGTCCTTCAGCTGGGTCCAGGGGTACAGGCATTTCTTTACGAACAAACCCATCCGAAACCCGGAGGATTTAAAGGGCCTTCGCATCCGAACTCCTCCTGCACCCATCTGGCAGGAGTCTGTGCGCTCTCTCGGTGCAACCCCTGTGGCTCTAGCCTTTGGAGATATGTACCCGGCTCTTCAGCAAAAAGTGATGGAGGGAGTTGAGTTGGTGTACAACAACATACCCGCCGGGCGTTTTTATGAGGTACTTAAGTACGTGAGCGAGACACGCCATATCATGCTCGTCAATTTCGAGGTGATCAGCGCGAAGTGGTTCAACAGCCTGCCTCCTGAGTATCGAAAGATTCTTGTTGAGGAGTGCGACAAGGCCGGCATCGAAACCTCGAAGCTCATCATGGAGAAGCTCGAGAAAGAGGTGAAGGAGGAACTGACAACCAAGAGAGGGATGGTCGTGGTGGACAACGTGGATATCCCCGCTTTCAAGAAAGCCGGAGAAAAAGCATACGAGGTTTTGAACATCGCGGATGTAAAGAAAAAGGTCTTCAGTGAAATAGGAAAGAAGTAGTGAGGGTGCAGAAACCGGCCCTTCCTACGGCTCAGGGGCCGGTTTCTGCGTTGCAGGCCGCAGGAGAAGCCCTGTTTCTCGTCTCCGGTAAGACCTCGTTTATCGCGGGAAAAAACTCTCGAACAAAAGGGAAGGCAAAGCCCCGAATTCCAAGGGACTGAAGATGATTTCTTGAAGGTTATGAGTGGAGGTGTTGGCTGATGAAAGGGATTTATGAATTTCTCTGTAGGAAAGAGATGCTCATCGCCAAATGTGCATTGGGGATTCTCACGCTGTTGGTGTTTGCTGCGGCGGTAGGTCGATACCTGTACTATCCCCTGAACTGGGCGATGGATGCCGCAACGTTTCTTTTTGCCTGGACGGTTTTCTTGGGCGCCGATGCCGCGATGCGAATGGATAGACTGTTCTGCATTGAAGTGATCACGGCTAAACTCCCTCAGAAAGCGCAACTTTATCTCAAATTGATCAACTATGTGATCATCGTCGTCTTCTTGGTGGGTATGATCGGATATGGGTCATGGCTTTCCTACACGACCCGGTTGAGAACCTTTCAGGGGATCCCGGGGTTTAGTTACACGTGGGTTACGCTGAGTGTGCCGTTTGGCTGTGCTCTGATGTTGATTACCTCCATTTTGAAAATCAAAACGTTTTTCCGAGCGATTTCGGCGGGAGAACCGGCCGACAGGCGCAAAGAAGGCGTTACCGGTGAAATCATCTGAATAGGCTCTCATCAAGATTGAAACCCGGGAGGCTATGACATGACGCTAGTAGCGATTCTGTTTTGTCTATTTATGCTCATGGGAATGCCGGTCCCGTTTGCCTTTGGCATTTCCGGGGTTGCCTTTTTTCTGCAACAGCCGACGCTGCCGTTGACGATGCCTGTTCAACAGGTGCTTTCCCAAACTCAAAACTTCCTTCTCCTTGCCATTCCATTGTTCATATTCGCCGGCAACTTGCTCAACGCGACCGGGATTACCGAACGGGTGATGAAACTGGCATCCGTTCTGACGGGACATATGCGTGCCGGGATGGCCCAGAGCAACATGGTGATAGCTGCATCGCTGGGTGGGATCACGAGTTCGGCGATCGGTGACGCCGCCATGCTCTCCCGCGTGTTGGGGCCGGGCATGATAAAAAAGGGATATTCCGGAGGATTCTCGGCATCCGTCATCGGCTGCAGCGCATTGATCACAACGATGATCCCCCCCGGTATCGGGCTGGTTTTGTACGGCAGCATCGCCGAAGTTTCCATCGGAAGGTTATTCGCGGCGGGGATGATTCCAGGCATTTTGATGACCATATTTTTGATGGCTGCGGTAGGCTTTAGGGCCAGACAGAAAGGTTACCTTCCGGAAAGAGAAAAACGGGCACCGTTCAAAGAGATTGCGAAGACTTTCCTCGACTGCATCTGGGCTTTTCTTTTCCCGGTCATTCTGATAGCCGGGTTAAGGTTCGGCATGTTTACCCCTTCCGAGGCCGGTGCTTTCGCGTGTGTGTATGCCGTTGTTGTCGGAGCGATCTTCTACAAGAGGTTTTCCTGGCACGGGATGGTTCTAACCCTGGAGCGGGCGGTGGTGGATATAGGGATGGTCATGTTACTCATCGCTTTGTCGGCCCCCTTCAGTTATGGTATTGTCTGGGATCAAATACCACAAAAGATGGCCGCGTTCGTCCTGGGGATTTCCGATATTTCTTGGGTGGTCATGCTGATCATCATCGGATTCTTGCTCTTCGCCGGGACGGCGATGGACTCGACCGTGTTGATTCTGATGTTGACTTCGATCCTCATCCCGATCGCCGAGCAAGTCAACGTCGACCTGGTGCACTTCGGGATCATTATGGTCCTGACCCTGACTGTCGGGTTATTGAGCCCGCCGGAGGGGGCGGTCTTATATATCGTATGCACTATCTTCAAGTGCTCGCTCTGGGATTTTGTCAAAGAGGGTTGGCTGTTTATGTTGTCTGTGGTCATGGTGGTGGTTCTGGTCATTTTCTGGCCCGATTTGGCTTTATGGCTCCCGAATCTGACATTTGGAATTGAGTAAGACGATGATCTTATGTTTTTGTTTCGTGCCAATGGTGATGATGCCGGGGGAGTTGCAATGAAACTGAAGGATCGAGTGGCGATTGTGACCGGTGCAGCCAGAGGGATCGGCAAGGCCATTGCGTGGGTTTTCGTGAGGGAAGGGGCAAAGGTCGCTTTGGTCGATGTAGAAAAGGCGGGGCTGGAGGCGCTTCAAAAAGAGATCGAAAGAGGGGAAGGGCGGGCCGTTGCGGTATCCTGTGACGTTTCGAAAGCCTCTGAGGTGAAGGGGATGGTTGAGCGCGTCAAGGGGACTTATGGTCGGATTGATATCCTGGTCAACAATGCGGGGATCATCCGCAGGGGGACGATCGAAACCGTGACGGAGGAGGATTGGGATCGCGTGATGGAGGTGAACCTGAAAGGGCCCTTCAACTGCAGCAGGGCGGTTGTGGAGACGATGAAGGGACAAGGTTACGGAAGGATCGTCAATGTCTCTTCCATCGCGGGAAAGATGGGAGACATCACCTCCGCTCCGGGGTATGGTCCTTCCAAGGCCGGGCTGGACGCTCTTTCGAAGACCCTGGCTAGACAGTTGGCTCCTTACGGAATCCACGTCAACGGCGTGGCCCCTCATGCCATAGAAACAGAGATGAGCGCCGAATGGCTTCCTGAGAGAAGAAAAGCCATTATCGATGCCATTCCTCTGAAACGTCTGGGAAGACCGGAGGATGTGGCCGAAACCGTGCTGTTTCTGGCTTCTGACGCCGCAGCCTTCATCACAGGAGAAATCATAGATGTCAACGGTGGCTTCCTGATGGACTGAGGGAAGGCCTGTCCGCATCCGTGGATCCTCAGACGAGGGCCCGGCCCCGGAAGGAAATGGCGTTGCTTGTGGATTTCCTTCTCATGCGCTTTCTTGACCGCGAAACCGGGGAAGCGTACTGAGGATGCATTTGGGATGCGGGTACATCGAGGAATACAGGGCCCAGGGCAAGGGAGTTGGGCCTATGGTAAACTCGATAAAAAGCGCACCGAATTCCTGGTAGGGTACTCAACGGTCCGACCGCTTTTTCAACAAAAAGGAGGGATCTCATGAAACCGGTGGTTCGTTCGATTTCAATGTCCGTTGGTCTGCTGTCTGTCTTCGTTTTTTCCCTGGCAGCGTGCGGCTTGGTTAAGGGCGGCCTGAAGCAGGGGGTGGACTATAGGCAGTATCTCACCACGATCAACCCTGCCTTCATGGTCACCCCCGAAGAAAGCCATCAATGGCACGTCCACAAGGATAAGGGCGGGCCGACCTATTCGGGCAATCCGTCGTGGCTTTCCTATATGGCGTTCATCGAAGAAAAACTGAAACAGTTGCGCGTCGTGGACATCACCAAAAACAAATGGACCTACGATCGCTGGTACACCTCCGATTGGCCGGATGACACGAACTGGACCCTGATCTCAGGCGGAAGGCCCGTGAAAGTGGCCCACTATGCCAGCTACTCCGGTTCAACCGGACCCGACGGGATAACGGCCGAACTTGTCCTGTACACCCCGCAAACGCCGGTTGAAAACCTGAAGGGCAAAATCGTCGTATTCAGAACCATGCCCCATCCCAAACCGCCCTTTGACGAGGAGTATAAGAAATGGTTCACCCTGAATGATTATGAATATCTGGCGGAGGGGTCCGACCTGCCGCCGATTTTCACCCAGGTGCCGGCCAGCGTTTCCGTCAGCTACGACGTTTGGTGGCAGCTTCGGCAGACCGTCCTCGTCCATCGTGTGCTGACCAAGGCCCAGGCTGCCGGAGGGATCGTCGTTTTCAATATGTCCTACGACCGGCTTGCAGGGCTGTATTCTTTCCCTGTGATGCCGCAGTACAACGTACCCAATCTCTACGTCGATCGGGTGTCCGGGGCCAAGGTCCTGGAGGATGCCAAGGCCGGCAAGAAGGCCACGTTGAAACTGCTGGCCAAAGTCGAACCGACGGAAACATACCAGCTGATCGGGTATCTTCCGGGACGGCACTACGGCACCCCAAAAGATGAAAAAATCCTCCTGACAACCCACACCGACGGTCCGGCGGTTCTGCAGGACAACGGGGCCTTGGGGATACTGGGGATCGTCAGCTACTTTTCCCATTTTCCGCAGAGCGAGCGACCGAGGACCCTGATGCTCCACCTGGATAACCGTCATTACATGCCGGGCATGGAAAAGGCTTTCGAAAAACAGGATTATTTTGTCAGGAACCCTGACGCCAAAGGATCTGTCGTTGCTCTGGTCGCCACGGAGCATCTGGGGCAGATCGAGTTCAGGGAAGTGGAAAACACCTATGAACCGACCGGGAAAGTGGAGCCGGCCTTTTTGTGGACGCGGAATAA
>JAGUZM010000157.1 GCA_020060805.1 Deltaproteobacteria bacterium
CCGCCGGCAATCAGGCCGATCGTCTCTCTCGGTAGATCTCCGGTTGGGCCGTTCATGATGATCTTCTTGCCGTGATGAGTTCAGTCACGAAGGACCCCTCTTTTCGATCCTTCAAGAAACCCGAGGAGCACCTCCAACTGGGGAAAGGATGGGATTTCCTGCCTCACCCTCCTGATCCCTTCGTCAAAGGACCGGGTTTCACGCCACAAGATCCTGTAAGCCCTCTTGAGGCCGTCGATGACTTCTTGCGAAAACCCGTGCCGAGCCAGACCCCGGCGGTTGAGGCCGTAAAGCTTCGCTCTCTCTCCCGCAGCGATCATGAAGGGGGGGATGTCCCTGTCCACCCCTGTCTTCCCTCCCAGGAAGGCGTAAGCGCCGATCCGAACAAACTGGTGGACTGCGACAAGACCGCCCAGGATGGCATGGTCTCCGATGACCGTGTGACCCCCCAGGGTGGCAACGTTCGACATGATGATTTTATTGCCCAGCCGGCAGTCATGGGCAACGTGGGCGTAAGCCATGAGAAAGTTGTCATCCCCCACGACCGTGACCCAGTCCTGCTTGGTCGTGGCCCGGTTGACGGTCACATATTCCTTGATCAGGTTACCGTTGCCGATCACAACGCGGGTCTCTTCCCCCTTATAACCTGTGTCCTGGGGGGGTGACCCGATGGAGACAAACGGATAGATCCTGTTCCTTTCACCGATCTCCGTATGGCCTTCAATCACCACGTGGCTTTCGAGGGTCGTGTCGCAGCCGATCGTCACATCGTCTCCGACGATGCTGTATGGGCCGATTGTTACGCCTTCAGCCAGTCGGGCGCGGGGGCTGACGACAGCGGTGGGGTGAACCTCGGGCATGAAACGATTCCTTTCTCAGCCGATGGTCGCGACGAGTTCAGCCTCTGCTACGAGATCATCCTTCACAAACGCTTTCCCTCCCATTTTCCAAACCCTGGACCCGGTCCGGAGCGCTTCCAGCTCAAAGCGGATCTGATCTCCCGGCACCACGGGTTTTCGGAATTTCACCTTGTCTATGGACATGAAATAGAGGGTCTGTTTGCTCTGGTCCTCGAGGAGGCCGGGCACGGACAACCGGGCCAGCACGCCTCCCACCTGCGCCATGGCTTCGATGATCAGAACCCCGGGCATGATGGGGTTGCCCGGGAAATGACCCTGAAAAAAAGGTTCGTTGATGGTCACGTTCTTGATCCCCACCACCCTTTTGTGGAGCTCCAGTTCAATGATTCGGTCCACGAACAGGAAAGGGTACCGGTGAGGCAAGAGCTTCGTGATCTCCTGATAACCGAGGGGCAGTTCCATGGATTACTCCGTTTCGGTGTTGATGGATCGCGCAGCGAGTTTCTCGATCTTCTTCTCGACCTTGCGCAGGCGTTCGTTGAACTCCGGGAGACGGGGCATGATGCCGCTCGTTCGAAGCCAAAGACGATGGGGTATGGCGGGTGAGCCTGAAACGATTTCACCCGGCCCGAGGGATTTTGCGACCCCGGACTGGGAGCCGATCATCGCCCCGTCTTCGATTCGGATGTGGTCTGAGATGGCGACCTGGCCGCCGATCACCACTCCCCGGCCGATATAGGCGCTTCCTCCGACGGCCGTTTGCGCTGCGATAAGGGTGTTCTCCCCGATGACCACGCTGTGAGCGATATGAACAAGGTTATCCGTCTTCACCCCTCTCTTGATCCAGGTCTTGCCCATGGAAGCCCGGTCGATGCAGTTGTTCGCCCCTATCTCCACCTGGTCGTCGATCTGAACGATGCCCAACTGGGGGACCTTGACGTTTCGTGGTCCTTCCCGGACAAAACCGAACCCGTCGCTCCCGATGACCGTTCCGGCGTGGATGAGCACTTCATTCCCGATCAGGCAGCCGGGCATGACGGTCACGTTCGGGAAGAGGATGGTCCTGTTCCCTATCCTGGCTCCGTCTCCGACAAAGACACCGGGATAAAGGATGACGTCGTCGCCGATATGCGCCTTTTCGCCCACAAAGACCAGGGGGAAAATGGAAGGGTTCTGACCGATGACGCTGCTCGCGTGGACGATCGCTTTTTCGCTGATACCGGGAAAGCGGGAATGGGGCGAAGCAAAGAGTTGGGCGACTTTCACGTGAGCGAGGGCAGGGCGGGCGACCACGACCTGAGGGCCACGAAAAGCGTCGGTTATCCTGGCTACCAGAAGGGCTGAGGCCCTGGTTTCCCGCAGCTTTTCCTCATACCGGCGATCCGCGTAAAAGGAGATCTCTCCCTCTCCGGCATCGGCGAGGGAATTGATTCCCCTGATGAGGACCTGGTCGTCGCCGTGAACCTCGCCACCCAGGAATTCGGCGATTTCTTTCAGGGTGTGTGCCAAAGATGACTCCAACAACGCTGTTGACTGTCCGGGGATGCGGCGAACCATAACCGCCGCTCTCCCCTATGGCTTGGCCTTGTCATAAGCTTCCGTCACGCGATCCGTGATGTCTATGGCCTCATGGTAATAGATCAGGCCGAGGGTTCTTCTTTCCAGGATCAAGGAAAACCCCTCCTTCTCACCGATCTTTGCCACGACTTTTTCCAGTTCCTGCATGATCTTCTTAATCGCTTCGGCCTCGATCTCCTTGGCTTCAAAGGCGGACTCGTCGGAGAGGAATTTATACTGCCGCTGTTTTTTCTCCAGATCCCGCCTCTTGTCTTCCTGAGCATCCAGGCTGAGCATCATGCTCTGCTTCCTGAATTCCTCCTGAACCTTGGCAAGGGCGTCCCTCTCCTGATCCAGCTTCTTTTGAATGTCGTCGAACTTCTTCTTGATCTCCGCCCCTGTTTTCTGAAAAGATTTGGAATTCTTCTGGAACCTCTGAAGGTCCACCACGCCGATCTTTGTCGGCTGGGTCGCCTGAGCGGCTGCCACGTGAGAGTAAAAAAGAACGGCCGCTGCCAACCCCAAAAGCCCGATTACCAGTTTCTTCATAAGACCTCCTCATATCATGTCTAAAAGGTGCCTCCGATGGCGAACTCTACGTTGCCCACCGGATCACCCGATCTCCGGTCAAGGATCCACCCATACTCCAGGCGAAGCGGGCCGATAGGAGAGTACCACCGGACGCCGATACCGACTGATTTCAAAAGATCGGAAAAAGAATAATCCTGATCTTTTGTCCAGACATTCCCCGCATCAAAAAACGCGACACCCATGATTCCCTGTTCTTTGAACAGGGGGAATCGATGCTCCACGTTGAAAATCATCATTTTTTCACCGCCGATTCGCTCCCCGGTCACCGGGTCGAGGGGGGAGATGCTAAAGTAGGGGTACCCGCGAACCGTGTAAATGCCACCGATCCTGTATTTCTGGTAGACCGGCAGCTTTCCCCCTTCCCTTCTCTCAATAAAGCCCCATCTGCCCTGGATCATGAGGACGGTGCTCAGGGGGAGCGGAAAATACCAGCCGGATTTCGCCTCGTAACGATTGTAATAAACGTCGCCGCCCAGAATGCCGCCGGCGTACTCAAAGGAGACCTCGTTCTCAGATCCCTTGGTCGTGTTGAAGAGCTTGTCCCTCGAGTCCCTTTCAATCGCGAAGGTCATGCTGCTGGTGAGGTTTCTCCCTTCCATATCGCGTATAGTCGCGGAGGTGGTTGTTTTCAGATCTTTGATAAGGGTGTCGTCGTAGAAGTACCTAACCTTGCCGGTGGTGTAGCGATCCAGGCCCAGGGGAAATCCGAGGCGCAGGGCCCCGCCGATGCTGTCTCGGGTATATTCGTCGTAGATGTACTGCCATTTGATCAGGTCGACCCCGAAACTCAGGCGCCTGTCAAAAAGCCACGGTTCGGTGAAACGGATGTCGTACTGCTGGGTCTTTTCCCCGATTCTCACAGCGCCGGAGAGCCTCTGCCCCCTTCCGAAGAGGTTTCTCTGGGAGACCTCGACGATTCCGAAGACGCCTTCGCCGCCGCTGTAGCCGGCCCCCATGCTGAAGGAGCCCGTGGGCCGCTCTTTGACGTTGACGTCGAGGTTGATCCCATCATCCTGGCTGCCCTGCTTCGACTGCAAATCGACATCTTCGAAATAGCCGAGG
>JAGUZM010000108.1 GCA_020060805.1 Deltaproteobacteria bacterium
GGTGAACCCCCCCTTCATGCTTGAGCCGGCTGTAGACGCCCTCTCCGGAGATGAGCACGATCACCTCTTTGAAGCCTCCCAACCCGGTCTGGTTCTGGCTCAGCACTTCGACGTTCCACCCTTTCACTTCCGCGTACCGGGTATACATCTTGAAGAGGTCGAGGGCAAAAAGAGCTGCCTCCTCGCCTCCCGTGCCTGCCCTGATCTCCAGGATGATGTTTTTTTCGTCATTCGGATCGTTGGGGAGAAGAAGCACCTTGAGTTCGTTCTCTTTCTGCTCCAGGGCGGATTTGAGTTTGTCCATCTCCTCCCTGGCAAGCTTCCGGATCTCCTGGTCGGGGTCATCCAGGAGGGAGCGGTTGTCTTCTATTTCCCTCTGTATGGACAGGCATTTCCGGAATGACTCGACTATGGGTGAAAGGTGTTTGTGCTCCTTCACGTACTTCTGGTAGGTCTTTTGATCCCGAACCACCTCAGGGCGAGCCAGTTCCTTTTCGATCTCTTGAAACCGCTCCTCAATCTCTTTCACTTTAGAGAACATAGAGAACTCCCCATCCCCTTCATCTTACCAGCACGGAAGGACGATGGCAAAGCTTTCAAACCGCCCTTTCCCTGAACGACAAAAAAACCAACACAAGGTTTCCCCTGAATTGGCTGGTCCCTGAACGGTAAATCCCGCTTCCGCAACAGCTCGCCCCAGTTGCCGAATCCGTTGCAGCCAACGACCTTAAGATGCTTTTTTTGCCTTCTTCCGCGGGCTCCCCTGCTCCGTCTGAGAATACTTTGTTCGGAATCGCTCTACCCTCCCGGTGGAATCCACCAGCTTTTGTTTGCCCGTAAAAAAAGGATGGCATTTGGAGCAGATTTCAACCTTGATCTCCTTGGAGGTGGAACCTGTTTCGAATTCATTCCCGCATGCGCAGTGCACGATCGCTTTGTAATATTCTGGATGAATGTCCTTTTTCATCTCCTCTCCTTTCATCACTCACTCATGGATGCCAAAAACTCTTTATTATTCTTCGTTCCCTTCATTTTGTCCAGCAAAAACTCCATGCTGTCCACAGTGGTCAAAGGGGCGAGGAGCTTCCTCAAAATCCAGATGCGGTTGAGGTCTGATGGATCCAGGAGAAGTTCCTCCTTTCGCGTCCCGGAGCGGTTGATATCTATGGAAGGGAAAACGCGCCGGTCCACCAATTTTCGATCCAGGTGGATTTCCATGTTCCCCGTGCCCTTGAACTCCTCAAAAATCACCTCGTCCATCCGGCTTCCTGTGTCAATCAGAGCGGTGGCGATGATCGTGAGGCTGCCCCCCTCTTCCACGTTTCTCGCCGCGCCGAAAAACCGTTTCGGTTTGTGAAGGGCGTTGGAATCAAGGCCGCCGGAAAGGATTTTGCCGCTCGGCGGCACCGTGGCGTTGTAGGCTCTGGCCAGGCGGGTGATGCTGTCCAGGAGGATGAGCACGTCCCGCTTGTGTTCCACCAGCCTCTTCGCTTTCTCGATGACCATCTCCGCCACCTGGACGTGTCTTTGCTGGGGCTCATCAAAGGTGGAACTGATCACCTCAGCATCCACGTTTCTCTGCATGTCCGTCACTTCCTCCGGCCGCTCATCGATGAGGAGGACGATTTTATGGATTTCCTTGTGGTTCGCCGACACACTGTTGGCAATGTTCTGGAGAAGCATGGTCTTCCCCGTCCTCGGAGGGGCCACGATCAACCCTCTCTGCCCCCCGCCCAGGGGGGTCATGAGGTCCATGATCCGTGCAGACAGGTTGTCCGGGGTGGTCTCAAGCTTGACCCTTCTGTTGGGGTAAAGAGGGGTGAGGTTGTCAAAGAGGATTTTTTCCCGGGATATTTCCGGGTCTTCGTGGTTGACCTGCTCCACCTTGAGCAGCGCGAAGTAGCGCTCCGTGTCTTTAGGGGGCCTGATCTGACCTGAAACCGTGTCTCCCGTCCTCAGGTTGAACCGCCGGATCTGTGACGGGGAAATGTAGATGTCGTCCGGCCCGGGCAAGTAGTTGGAATCAGGGGCCCTGAGAAACCCGAACCCGTCGGGCAGGATTTCAAGCACTCCCTCCCCGTAAATGAGTCCATTCCTTTCCGAGTGGGCCTGAAGAAGGGCAAAGATCAGTTCCTGCTTGGGCATGCCCGTGGCACCCTCGATGCTGAAATCCTTTGCCTTGTTCGTCAATTCGTTGATTTTCATTTTCTTGAGTTCTACAAGATTCATTCCTGAGCTCCGCGTAAGTCAAACGGTCTCCCGCACGTTCGAACAGGCCTGTTCGCCTATTCCGAGCGCTCGAGACGAAAGGGGTTGCTGAAATAAGACCTGGACCCTAACCAAAGGCTGCCTCAGCCAGTTCCCTGCGCACGAATGGCCTTTGAAACAATCGAAGACTGCCCTGCTTTCTTGGTGATGTCGGAAACCTTCTCAAGGCTTTCGGATCAGCCTCAAAAACCTTTTATGTGAATTAATGATGTGGCGCAGCAGATTACCCGTGCAGTTGATTTTGAAATCCGGACAAACCGAATCCTTATATAAGGCAGGCTTTCTTCATGCTTTTCTATTAAACAATTTACCTATTGTCAAACATTTTGTCTCAAAAGACAAGGGTTTTTAGCGCGTCGATGAGATCCTTCATATCTGCCGGCATCGGCACCTTGAATTCACAAAACCCACCGGAGTCAGGGTGGATGAAGCCGAGCGATTCCGCGTGGAGCATCTGCCTCCTGATTTCGGGGATACGCCCGTCCTTTGCGGTGAAATGCTTTTTCCACCACCCTCTGCGGTATCCGTACACAGGGTCACCCAGGATGGGGTGACCGATGTGGGAAAGATGGACCCGGATCTGATGGGTTCTGCCGGTCTTAGGGGTCACTGAAAGGAGAGAAAACCCCCCGCCCACTTCCTCCATCTTTTTCCAGAAGGTCAGGGCCCTCCTGCCGCCTGATCTGGACACGGCCATTTCTTTCCGTCGCTTCGGATGACGGCTGATCGGAAGTTCGATTTTCCCTTCCTTCTCCCTTGTGATGCCGTGGACGATCGCGAGGTACCGCTTCTTCACCTCCCCGGCCTTGAACTGAGCGGATAGAAGCCTGTGAGCCCTGTCGTTTTTCGCCACCACGAGAAGGCCGGAGGTGTCTTTATCCAATCGGTGAACGATTCCCGGCCTCAGCACGCCGCCGATCCCGGATAAATCCTTTGTCTGTTCGAGAAGCCCGTGGACAAGGGTCCCTCTCAGGTGTCCCGGCGAAGGGTGGATGACCAGCCCTGGCGGCTTATTGACGACAATCAGAGAGGCGTCTTGATGAATGAGGGTGAATTCTACGGGCTCAGGCTCCAAACAGTATGGAACCGGCGGGGGTATCCTGATGTTGACGCGGTCTTCGGTCTTGAGGCGATAACTCGCTTTGGCCGGAAGGCTGTTAACCTGAACAGAGCCCTCCTTGATCAGCGCCTGGACCCTGGACCTTGTCAGGCCCTCAATCCTGGATGCTAGAAAAGCGTCTACCCGTTGGTTTCTTTCCTCCTCGGTAATATGAAATGTGTCTACCCTGTCAGGTTGGTTTTCCACAGCCTCGGAACGGTTGGGCGCCTAAGAAAAGATCCTGTCGAGATCTTTTTCTATCTGCTCCTCCTTCACCTTTTTCGCCAGGGATATTTCCTTCACCAGAAGGTTCCTGGCCGTATCGAGCATTTTCCTTTCGCCGAAAGAGAGCTCTTTATCAACCTTCAGGTTGAGCAGATCACGGTAAACCTCGGCCACTTCAAAAACAGAGCCTGTCTTGATCTTTTCCATGTATTCCCGATATCGGCGATTCCACGTCTGGTTGTCCGCGCTCATCTTTTTCTTCTTCAGGATCGAATAAAGCTTGGGCACTTCTTTCTGACCGATGATCTCCCTCAACCCCACGCTTTCGACATTCTTCGTGGGAATCATGATGATCATGTCGTTTTCGAGAATTCTCATGATGTAGAATTTCTCAGAGCATCCGGAGATACGCTTCTTTTCAACCCCTTCGATAACCCCCACGCCATGGGCTGGATAAACAGCCAAATCACCTATTTTAAACATTGGTTTTCAGCTCCCTCTAAGACAAAGTTAATCCTATAATCCTGTTCCGTACACCCGCCTCTGAATAAGGGAAAATGCTCCGGCAGTCTTTCCGGAAAGATTAGCTCTCTTCCGCGGAGCTGGCATCTGATGGCGCCAGGTTCTCCCCGTTGATCCGGTTCATCGCTGCCGCGATTCCCTCGGTTACGAAAACCTCACAAGCTTTCTTCGACAGATCAATCACCTTTTCCATGAGGGGTGTTTCGTCCTCGAAAAAGGCGTCGAGCACAAATTCATCGACCGGCTTTTCTCCCCGGGGCCGGCCGATACCCACCCTCAAGCGGTTGAATTGTCGTGTGCCAAGGTGCTCGAAAACCGACAGGATCCCTTTGTGTCCTCCGGCACCACCGTTTCTGGCAAGCCTTACCCTGCCAACGGGGATATCGACGTCATCATGGACCACCAGGATCTTCTCAGGCTCGATTCGATAATAATCAGCGCACCCTCTGATCGAGATACCGCTCAGGTTCATGTACGTCTGTGGACAAAGCAGGATGATCTTGCGGTCCCTGAAAAACCCCTCACCGAACTTCGCCTTAAACCGACGCGCGGACAACCGAATACCCAGTGTATCGGCCCATCCCTGAACAACCATGAACCCTATGTTGTGGCGCGTTTCTCTGAATCTCGTCCCAGGGTTACCAAGGCCGGCAATCAAATACACCTTCGACGAGTCTCCGTTCACCCCACCACAAAAAAAGATTATTTCTCTTCTTCAGGGGGTGTCTCCGGGGCAGGCGCTCCTTCTTCAGCTGCAGCCGCCAGTTCCTCTTCCGGCAGTTCCTCGACCTTCTCGGCGACTATGGAAGGTGCGTTCACCACCGCGACAGTCATGTCCTCTTCTTCATTGCTCTGGATCCCTGGAGGGAACACGATATCCTTGATATGGACCGAGTCGCCAATCTCCAGGCGGGAAACATCGATTTCCAGAAAATCCACCAAGTTACGAGGCAGGCAGGATACGTTCACCTCCCGCTTCACGTGCTGCAGAATACCGCCGTTCGTCACCCCGACAGGCTCATTCACGAGGTGAATCGGGATGTCGAATTCGAGTTCCTTGTCCATCGAGATTTCGTAGAAATCAACGTGGTAATAGATCGGCTTGATGGGATCTTCCTGCAGTTCTTTCACCATGACCGTTTTGGTCTCCCTGCCGTTCCCCTGATCGATCTGCAGCCCGAGAATAACATTCTCACCGGTAGCTGCTTTCAAAGCTGCCCGCAGGTCCAGGTCCCTGACCGTGAGCATCAACGGGGCCGTATTGGGGCCGTAAAGGATGGCAGGGATCTGCTGGCTTCTCCTGAGCTTGTTGGCCGCTCCTTTTCCACTGCTTTTTCTGACGTTGGCTGATAGCGTAATCTGGGCCATTCACTTCCTCCTGAAAATTCCGCAAAACTTAAAAATGCCCCAAGGCCGGATTAGCCTGACCGCAATGGGGCGAACGAAACCTACACTTACTGTATAACATAAGAATGCATTCAAGAAAAGGCAAAAATCGAGGCCTTTCCCCTTAGACAACCGCGGGCTCCCCTCGGGGACGTCCCTAAACAAAAAGGGTGCTGACGGAATCCGAGTTGTAGATCCGCTTGATCGTCTCCCCAAGGAGCTGGTCGACGGATAATACTGTGATTTTAGGGCATTTCTTTGCTGATTCGCTGAGAGGTATGGTATTGGTCACGACGAGGTGGTCAATCGGAGAATCCTGGATCCTCTGGATTGCCGCCCCTGAGAGCACCGGGTGGGTGCAACACGCAAAAATCCTGGCGGCATTTCTCTTTTTCAGGGCTCTCGCACCCTCGGTCAACGTCCCTGCCGTGTCTACCATATCATCCAAAATGATGGCTGTCTTTCCATCAACTTCTCCAATGATATTCATAACTTCTGACACATTGGGAGCATCACGCCTCTTATCGATGATGGCCAGCGACGCCTCCAACCGTTTCGCGAAAGCCCTTGCCCTTTCCGTCCCGCCCGCATCGGGCGACACGATGACCAGGTTGTCCTCAAAATGGGTTCGGATGTACTTGAGCAGCAAGGGAGCAGCAAAGATATTGTCCACGGGGATGTCGAAATAACCCTGGATCTGGCCTGCGTGCAGGTCCATGGACACGACCCTGTCCGCACCTGCCACGGTGATGAGGTCAGCCACAAGCTTGGCAGTGATCGGAACCCTGGGTTTGACTTTTCTGTCCTGCCTCCCGTATCCGTAATAAGGGATGACGGCGGTGATTCGTTTGGCTGAAGCTCTTTTCAGCGCGTCTGTGATGATGAGTAGCTGCATGAGGTTGTCGTTTACCGGAGGGCAGGTGGACTGGAGCACAAAAACATCCATTCCCCGGGTGTTTTCGTGGATTTCGATCTGGGTCTCCCCGTCGCTGAAGGTCTTGGAGAGCATTTTCCCCGGGGTAATCCGGAGGTATTCGCATACCGCCTTGGTCAGTTCTGGGTTGGAAGTTCCGCCGAAAACCTTCATCGTTATAGACCTCTGGCTGGGGTGGGAGGATTCGAACCTCCGAATGCGGGCTCCAAAGGCCCGTGTCTTACCGCTTGACGACACCCCAGCAATAAGATTGAACAATGGTCATTGATCACTGAACATTTATCATTGAAAACAATTTGCTGAGCAACGAATCGTGACAAATGGCCATTGACCAATATTCAACGTAAATTGCTCAATGCTCAATGACCAATGTTCAATGTTCATTGTTCAATGATAGATGATTTCCCTCTCTCCCATCCCTTTACCAAGAACGCATCTCCCAGCTTTTCAGCGAGAAGACGCTCTTTCGCGGATTGGGCTTTTTCCTCAGAACCAAAAACCCCGAAAACACTCGGGCCACTTCCACTCATCAAAGCTCCCTCTGCTCCATTTTCCACCATCAACCTTTTGATGCTATCGATGATCGGGAATTCGGCGGAAGTGACCTCTTCCAAGTCATTTTCGAGGATCTGGGAGATACCGCGCGAGACACTTTTCAACTTCTTTTTTATAGAGGGGTACTCTCCGTTTGTCAACTTCATTCTATAGTTCTGGTAGGCCCATGCCGTCGACACATGGACAGGAGGGGTCACGACAACGTACCAGAATTCAGGCCACCCTTTGACGGGCTCAAGTATTTCGCCTATGCCTCTGGCCAGGCATGGGGCACAGACGAGGAAAAACGGCACGTCCGCACCGAGCCGGAGGGCGAGGCCGTGGAGATCTTTCATAGAGAGCGGTCTTGAATGGATCTCGTTCAGGATGAGAAGCGTGGCTGCGGCATCGCTGCTCCCCCCGCCCAGGCCCGCGGCAACGGGGATATTCTTCTTGAGGTTTATCCTCACCCCCGGCCGCAGGGCTGTTGCGCTAAAAAAGGCCTCTGCGGCCCTGATGACGAGGTTGCCGTTATCGGGCGGGACCGCGTATCCGGCAGCAGCCAGGTCCACACCCTTGCCCCTCTTCGCCTGCACCTCAAGGAGGTCGAAAAGGCTCACCGGTATCATGATGGAGACGATGTCGTGGTATCCATCCGGCCGCTTGCCCGTGATTTTCAAGCGGATATTCAGTTTGGCGGGAGCCTGTATGGTGTAAGTTCGGGCATCCATCAGCGGGAAACCCTCTGGTCAGCCTGCTGCCCGCACGTACCGCCATCTCAGGTCGGCAAGAATACTCTCCAGGAACCGCTGCTCCTCTTCGCTCAGGTTCCCTTTGGTCTTGTCCTTCAGCATGGCGATGATGTCGATGGAATGCTTGGCCAGAGGAATGTCCTTTCTCTTCTGCCCCGTGTGGGGATCGGCGATCTCCCCCAGGTTCAGGAGCGCCGATGAGCTCAGGCTGAAGATGAGGGAGTTGAAATTGACTTCAGGGAGCGGCGTCCTGTCCGCTTCCTCATCCCTCTTCTCCTGCCTCGCATCCCTTTTGGACCTCTCCTCTTTTGCCCTCTGATCCTTCAGGTCTCCTTTTTCATCCAGGGATCTTTTGTCCTTGATGATGAACCCTTTTTCCTCTTCTGCCATACGCGACTCCTGCTACAGATAGATTCTCCTTGCGGAGGAGACGTTCTCGACACGGCGAACTTCATCCAGGACTTCGTCGCCCACAGGCGTATCGGTGGTCAGGAAGATGACATTCTGCTTTTTCTCCTTTTCCTGGCCCACCTGCATCCGGCTGATGTTCACGCCGTTTTTCCCCAGCTTCGAAGTGATTCCGCCGATCACCCCCGGCACATCCCTGTTGGTGATGAGGAGGATGTTCCCTTCCGGGATCGCTTCGAGATAGAAGTTGTTGATCCTCAGGATTCTGGGGAGGGTCTTTCCGAAAATCGTTCCTGAAACGATGTTCTCTCCCTCCAGGGACTTAACCCTCAGCACGATGAGGCTCGCAAAATCCTCAGAGGTGCTCGTCTTTGATTCAATGACCTTGATCCCCCTCTCCTTGGCGATGAAAGGCGCGTTCACGAAGTTCACGTCATCCTTGAGGATAGGAGCCAGGAGCCCTTTGAGCATGGAACTGGTCAGAGGCGTGACGTCGTACCCCGTCACCTTGCCCGCGTAGTTGATCTGAACTTCCACAACCCCGCTGTCCGTGAGCTGGGTCTGGAGGGAGCCCATCTTTTCCGCCAGGAGAGCGAAAGGGCGGAGAATCGATATCAGTTCCGCGCTGATGCTGGGGACATTCACGGCGTTCTTGACCGATCCGTGGAGGAGATAGACGACGACCTGGTTAGCCACAGCCACAGCCACGTTTTCCTGGGCTTCCCTGGTGGATGCGCCGAGGTGAGGCGTGCAGATGACGTTCGGGAGGCTCAGGAGCCTCAGCCCCCCGGGCGGTTCCTTGTCGAAGACATCGAGGGCCGCTCCTCCGAGGTGGCCTGATGCGAGGGCGTCGTAGAGATCCTCCTCGTTGACGATCCCCCCCCTGGCGCAGTTGATCAACATCGCCCCTTTCTTCATCCTGGCCATGGTCTCTTTGTTGATCATGTTCTTGGTCTCTTGGGTTTTCGGGGTGTGAATCGTGATGTAGTCCGCTCTCCCCAGGAGTTCGTCGAACGAGACCGGTTCGAAATCGAGCTTTTCCAGGACCTCCGGCTTGATGTACGGGTCATAGGCGATGACCTTCATCATCATTCCCCTGGCCCTCTGCGCCACGATGCGGCCGATGTGGCCTGCGCCGATAAGCCCCAGGGTCTTGTTGAAAAGCTCTCTTCCCTCCAGGTTCTCCTTTTCCCACTTCCCGGCTTTCAGGCTGGCAGTGCCCTGGGGGATGTTCCTGGACATGGCCATCATCATGGCCATGGCGTGCTCCGCTGCGGTGATGATGTTTCCCTCAGGGGTGTTCATCACCACGATGCCCCTTTTGCTTGCCGCAGGCACATCCACGTTATCGAGGCCTATCCCCGCCCGGCCGATGACCTTCAGGTGATGGGCCGCCTCTATGATCTCCGCCGTCACCCTCGTGGCGCTCCGAATGATCAGCCCGTGGTACTGCCCGATGATCCCCTTCAGCTCCTCGGGGGTCAGGCCGGTGTTGACGTCCACTTCAATGCCGGGTGTCTCCTGGAGGATTTTCACTCCCTGGGGGGACAGCGAATCACTCACTAGAACCTTCATGTTGGGGCCCCTTCGTTCGTCCTGAGACCATGCTGCTCGCTGTAGGGTTCTGTTTTTCGCGGGTAAAGGCGATCCGACCCAATGCCGTTAACTTAGAGGAAATCTCGTTGGTCCACGCTGTCACCCCGGCCAAAGAGACTGTGTCACAATGTCATTTCGAGGCGTAAGCCGAGAAATCTTGATTTTGCATGCGCCTGGATTCTAAGATTTCTCCCTCCGGTCGAAATGACAAAAAGCGCCAAACGCATGCTTACGACACAGTCTCGAAAGCCGGGGTCCAGAGGATTTGAAAAGACTGGATTCCGGCTCATTGCAAGGCCATGGATGGACCCGGGAAAAAGGACTCCTGACGAAGAGAAATCGTATCACAGAAAGATCTTTTGTCAAGGCCCAGTCGCCCAAACCACTCCACCCCCTGGGGGGCATAGGCGCTAACTTATGAATCGTTATATATGAGGAAGGAGAAAGGAAACACTCCCCCATATAGCATAGCGAGAGAGAAGTTCACAGCTATGCAAAAGAGAAACCTCCTGTTAAGAGAGA
>JAGUZM010000540.1 GCA_020060805.1 Deltaproteobacteria bacterium
GTACGCCGACCATGTGATCGTGTTTCACGAGGGAAAGATTCTTATGAACAAAACCACCAGGGAGATTTTTTCCGAGAGTGAAATCTTGAAGCGAAGTTTCTTGTCACCTCCTTCGATTACATTGCTGGCGCAACGATTCCCCCCTCTTTATCCCGGGACCGTTCTCACCGTTGAAGAAATGCTTGACCAGACCCTTGCCATGCTCAGCAGGGCACCGGAGCCTCTATGATTGAGTACCTCTATAAAGAGTCACCCATACACAGGCTGCACCCTCTCACAAAACTTGGGTTTGCAGCCCTTATCATGATCATGGCCATGCTCCTTACCCACCCTCTTTACCTTCTGGGGGTCATTGCTCTGGTTGTGATCCTCTCCGTCGCCGGGAGGATTCTGAAAGAGAGCGTGAGCTATCTCATCACCATGGCCTTCTTTGCGGTTGTCGTTTTCGTCCTTCAATGTCTATTTGTCAATAAAGGACACGTCTATTTTACGCTCATTCCCGCCAACTGGCCCTTGGTGGGAGGGTGGCTTCCCGTTTCCCAGGGGGGTTTGCTCTTCGGCACCGCCATGGCCTTAAGGGTGATGGCAATAGTCAGCGTGTTTCCTCTCATCATCACCACCACCCAGCCTCGGGATATTGTCATGTCTTTGGTTGAAACACTCAAGGTACCCTATGACTACGCTTTCATGTTCACTACAGCCCTTCGGTTCATTCCTGTCATCATCAGCGAAGTGACGATCATCTATCAGGCTCAACGATCAAGAGCCTACGCCGTGGAAGGTTGGAACCCGATCAAAAAAATAAGGGCCTTTGCCCCTATCGCTTTTCCGATTGTCTTTATCGCGATAGAGAAGGCTGATAGGTTGGGGCTTTCTATGGAACTGAGGGGTTACAGTTCCGGGACTCGCACCCATCTCCGAAAACTGGCCGTCACGTCTCTGGACTGGTTGTTCCTGGTCTTGATGATCGTTCTTCTCAGCCTCACCATCTGGATGCGTATCCAGAGGATGGGCAGAATCCTGATGTGACTCCTGTGCTCTCTCATTTCATGAAGGTATCGGGCAGAGAGCCGGACCAGGGACCGGCGAGAGAGGAAAAAACAGAACGATTTTCTGGCTAATTTCCGGGAAGAGATTCTGGATGTTTTGGAGGAAACGCATCCCGATCCAGAGAAGAAGGGTTAAGAGGAATGCTAGCCCTGATGTGCTGAGTCAGAAATCCGTTGCTAAATCGAGCTGAGCCGAAGCCCCCCCGGGGTTTTCTCTTAGGGATGAGGGCAACGCAGAAGATGGGCGTTTTTCAGCAGCTGCTAGAAATAGCTGGTCGGGGCGAGAGGATTTGAACCTCCGACACCCTGCTCCCAAAGCAGGTGCGCTACCAGGCTGCGCTACGCCCCGATCAAAAGCAAGTGCGAAGTGCGAAACAATAACTTTAATAAAATATCCAAAGGGGGCCGCGAAATCAAGGCGGAAATGGGTTCCTATTGACTTTGTCCTTCAACGCAACAATAATGACTTCCTCCGTAACCAGTAGTACCGGGAAAGCCATGCAGGACGTTCAGAACAGTAAGGATTACAGAGAGATAGACATTGACCAGGTGGGTGTCAAAGGCATCAGCTACCCGATCACCGTGCGCGACAAGAACGAGGGGGAACAGCAGACCGTCGCAAAGATCAACATGTACGTCAACTTGCCCCGGTATTACAAGGGAACCCACATGAGCCGTTTCGTGGAGATCCTGAATGAGCACAGCCGGCGCATTTCCCTTCAGAGCTTCGTGGGGATTCTGGAGGACATGAAGAAGCGCCTCGACGCCAAAAGCTCCCACATGGAGATCACGTTCCCCTATTTCATCAACAAGGCTGCTCCGGTCACGCGCAGCCAGGGCCTGATGGAGTACCAGTGCACGTTCAAGGGATCCCTGGACAACAAATCCGACTTGATGATCATCATCCGCGTTCCCATTTCCACCCTCTGCCCCTGCTCCAAAGAGATCAGCGAATTTGGGGCACACAACCAGCGGGGGGAGGTGAGGCTCCAGGTACGATTCAAGAAGTTCATCTGGATCGAGGACCTGATCAAGCTCGTGGAAGACTCTGCGTCGAGTGATGTCTATTCGGTGTTGAAGCGGGAAGATGAAAAGTTCGTGACCGAAAGGGCGTACAACAATCCCATGTTCGTGGAGGACATCGTCAGGGAGATCGCGATCAAATTGAACACGGACCAGAATATCACGTGGTTTGCCGTTGAAGCGGAAAACTTCGAGTCCATCCACAACCACAACGCCTACGCGTATGTGGAAAAGCATAAATCATAAACATCTCTCACAGAGCACACAGAGATGCAAAGCTATAGAGCTGAATTGCCGAGAAAGCAATTCAGCTCTACATTCTGTATTTCTTAGCAAGAGCTTTTCGAAGTAGAGGATCTTGGTTTACGTGGATCTAAACAAACTCTCTTCACGGGTCATAAAAGCTGCCATAGCGGTTCACAAAGAGCTTGGCCCCGGTTTACTGGAATCGGTATACCAAAACTGTATGGTCATGGAGCTGGAAAGGCTTGGCCTGGATGTTCAACATGAAGTGCCCGTGGACATTTTCTTTAGAGGACAGAAGGTCCAGGATGAAGGGTTTAGGATTGATTTGCTCGTCGAAGGGATCATCGTCGTGGAACTGAAGTCAGTTGAGGAATTGAGAGATGTTCACAAGAAACAGCTTTTGACCTATTTGCGCCTGGCGAAAAAGCCCCTTGGTTTGCTTGTTAATTTCAACGTGTCTTTACTCAAAGATGGGATTACCAGGATCATCAACACCGTCCCTGAGGCACGCTGAGCGGTTTGGCCTGATTTCTCCTTCTCAAGAAATCAGGCCAATAGAACTAACTCGCTAAACTCTGAGAGCTCTAGCGAGGCGCGAGTAATGCGCGACGAGCGGGCGAGATGAAAGGAATTGAGGAGGAATCATGGCTGAAGATTTGAAGAAGATGTACCGCACGGTGATGGAAGATCATTTCCCTTCCCATATGACGATTTCCTACGGAGATCAGGTGCTGGTCTACCGAAAAAGGTCATGGAAACTTCCTGACGAAAAATCGAAGGAGTTCATCGAAAAGGGGCTGCGTTACGGCGAGAACCCGGGACAGGAGGCGGCTCTCTACGAGCTGGTGAACGGCAACCTGGTGCTGGGACATTGTCGATTCATCGAGCCGGGAAGAGGGCTGGTTTCCGCCATCAGCGAAGCGGACATGATCCAGGAGGGTAAGCACCCTGGAAAGATTAATCTCACGGACGTGGATAATGCCCTCAACATCATGAAATACCTGATGGAGAAGCCTTTGGCTGTGATCATGAAACACAACAACCCCTGCGGTGTGGCCTACGGAAAAAGCCTTTCTGCTGCCTACGACAAGGCGAACCGGGCTGACCGCATTGCAGCATTCGGCGGGGCGGTGGTGTTCAACAAATCCGTGGATCTGGCGACGGCCGAGATGATTTCGGAAAACTACCTGGAGGTCGTGGCTGCTCCGGATTACGAAGAGGGCACGGTCCCCATTCTCGCGAAAAGAGGGAATCTGCGGATTATCCGGGTCAGCAGGATTGATCATCTTGCCTCTTATGCCGGCGCTCGGTTTGTCGATTTCAAGAGCCTCATGGACGGGGGAATCATCGTCCAACAGTCGCCCTTGAATCGGATCAAGACGGCGAAGGACTTTGCTCTAGCCTCATCAGAATACAAGGGAAAGACCTATACCATCGCGAGAAAACCGACGGAGGATGAATACGCGGACATGCTATTCGGCTGGCAGGTGGAGCAAGGGGTCAGCTCCAACTCCGTCATCTACGTCAAGGACCAGGTGACGGTCGGCATCGGCACCGGGGAGCAGGACAGGGTCGGCGTGGCGGAAATCGCCGTTTACAAGGCTTACACGAAGTACGCAGACTGGCTCTGCTTCGATCGACACGGGCTTCCTTACAAAGAGATGGGCCTCAAGGTCAAGGCGGGGGAGAAGGACAAAGGGATCTTAGATGAAATCGACCAGGAGACCAGGAAAGCGAAGGGGGGACTGATCGGTTCGACGATGGTCTCGGACGCTTTCTTCCCTTTCAGGGACGGCGTGGATGTGGGGATTCAAGAGGGGATCAGGGCCATCGTCCAGCCGGGGGGGTCCATGAGGGACTTCGAGGCGATCGAGGCGTGTAACGAAGCCAATCCCCAGGTGACGATGGTGTTCACCGGCCAGCGTGCGTTCAAGCATTAGCCACAGACCTGCCTGCGCCAAGGCTTCGGCAGGCAGGCCCATACAGACCTTAACAACA
Organism: Deltaproteobacteria bacterium; assembly: GCA_020060805.1. Taxonomy (GTDB): domain Bacteria; phylum Desulfobacterota; class DSM-4660; order Desulfatiglandales; family HGW-15; genus JAHECH01. Next base: position 4,317 of record JAGUZM010000540.1, read on the forward strand.
CCACTTAAGTAGAAACAAGCGAAAGGTTTAACTACTTCTGCTGAAACATGTTTTGGAGGTGGTGAGATATGGAAAGTTATCAAGGCGGAGTATTAAGAAAACGTTATCACGGTATTGTCAATTCTGATTTGGCAAGAAGCGTTGTAGTTGGCGGAGGCGTGATGCTAGGGCTTGGATTGGTAGGCTGCGTAAGTAATTACGGCTCCCTCAGAAAAGATGCTGCAATTACAGCGAAACTTGAGCAGGGAGTGGAGCAGCCAAACCTTGAATTTTATGTTTTAGGGGGCACAACGCCATCAGCTGTTGTTGGAATTAAGCCGGGATACGACTTTGACCCAGGGAGGTACTGGAAAAAGGTAGAGCAAAAAGCCCTTCCGGAACTTATTTCAGATATCAACAGGTCAGCCCACTCGGCTTCAGGAGGAAGTATGCTTGGCGAAAAGGGCCAGGAGATAGGGATATATTACTCAGGCGGCGGGCTGACAATAGAGATGGAGGGCAACAAAGTAAAAGTATCTATTTCACCCTCTTCAAGCGGAGTTGGCGGCGGTGCAAGTGGAGGAAGCGGCGGAGCAGGAGCTGGCTCGGGGGGAAGTGAATAGTAAATGAGACGAGTTTACCATTGAGCCATAAGGCGAAATCCCGTATAGTCCAAGCCCGAAAAAAGGAGTTCTTATGACCTCACTAAAGGGTCTGATGGATCTAAGGTCCCGGGTACCTGATTCCGGTCAGTTTCTTGAAGACGCCTTTCTGTTTGGAAGGCTGGGCATGCTCGTTATCCTTTTCCCATTCTCTCAATATGCTCTGGTGTGAATCGTCCCACCGAATCAACTCGCTTTTTATCCAAGAGTTGATGATTCCCAAAGGAGAGATCGATCCCTTGAACTGCTTTCCAAATTCCTGCGCCGCAAATAGCTTCATCTCCTCTTCGCCAGTGGAAATCTTGAAACCGTTCGCAAGTGCGCACGAAAGAAAGACCCTGTCAACGTGACTCAGGCCGAACTCCCTCCCGGTCTTTTCATTCACGGTACCATGTGAGGTCAAGGCTTGGATAGCATTGAGATAATTGTGGACTTCATCGCTTTCTGCGACCTCCATGGGTAGGCACCGTATGTGGGCCTTATACTCACTGCGCCAGGGGTACTTGGTCTTAAATTTATGGGTCCTGAATAGCTCATCACGGACGAGACGGATGGTGCAGCATCCATAGTCGTTATCGAGAAACATATCAGGAGCGATCCGGATGAGCATAAGGATAACGGAAGTATCGCAGAGAATAGGCATTAACCCTCCCGGGCCGCAGCGATTCTCCTTATCTCTTTGGCAGCCTGCTCAGCATCGAGTCCACTTTCCAACCCGAGCCATTCTCCCACCCTTCGAGTGGTGGCGCTTTGAATCTGGGTTTCAAGAATCTCAAAAAAGAGAGGGCTGAGTTTCTTGAGTTTGGAGACAAAAACGCGAGCATCTTCTTCTTTAAAGAGAACATGCCCAATGGCAGGAAAAAGCTTCTTTAGGTTGGAGTTCGCACCGCCCACTTGAAGGTCAAGTTCGGGATCAAGCCTTTTGATCTGTTCTACAATACCAAACAGGGAATGAGCGTTATTCTTGGAAAATTCTTTCAGTATGTTCACTTGTACCCCTTTGCTTCTTCCCTTGATGGCCCTGTGAACCATCATCACATATTCATCAGGAAACTGAACGAGGTTTGAAACGGTATCACAGAATAGTTCTTCTTCAGGATCAGAAATGGTTGAGACCTCTTCGTCATGTATCGCATGGACTGTTTCATGCAGTAATGGGAAAATAAGGTCCAGAATATTCGTATCGGTGTTCACAAAGACTACTCTGTGACTGTAGATCCTGCAATAAAAGGCATACCCCTTCAGGGTAGGAGGAAACTGTCTGAAAATGTTTACGATTTTAAGTCCGTGAAGAAGCTTGAACGTGTGGTCATAGTCCAGGGGTCTGTTTGGCTCGATGCCAGACAATTCTCTAAGCTTGGCTGCGATGAGTTGTGCATTTTCTGCGTCCCTTCGATCAATCCTCATTACAGGCACCAGTCCCGGTTCAGGCGCTGACTTGAACAAAGCCTCATACTGCTTAGCGATATTAACGGCTTCTTCCCTCATGCTGTTATTAAGCTTTGCCAACCCCCTTTTCCTGTGCAGGGGGATTGAGATATGCGCCGGCTTGTCATTTCGAAAAAAATACCCGGGCTGAACTTCCATCACACGGCTTATCTCCATCAAATGATTCCCTTTAGGCACCTGCCCATTCACCCAGTCATTGACTGTCTGCCTTGATACCTTGAGGACTTCGGCAAGCTTCGAGAGTGAAATTCCCTTTTCTTTTGACATTGACCTCAGTCTGTCACCCTCCCATGCCATGTGAACACCCCCTTCCACTTTCAGGCATTGTATGATCACTCAGAAAAAATGTCAAAAAAACTTTACACTATTGGCAGGGGTTGCATGAAAATTCCAATCAACGGGATATCAGTAATAGGTCTGTGTGTGCCTGCCGAAGCCCTGGTCGCCTCTGGCGGCGCCGAAGGCGGGTTCACCCGCCAAAACTCCGGCGGGTAAACGTCGGCGCAGGCAGGTCTGCGGTTAAAGGTTAAAACAATTGGAGCTGGTCCGGCGGTTTCTTCCTGGGCTTCCAGGCTTTTCGTTCGAGAGGTTTACGGAGGTCTTTGGGAACCAAAGAAATGAACGGGGACGGCTTCATCTCAAAGAGCCGGCCATTGATTCTGCGCCGTTTCACCCATGAAAGCACGAGCCGGGTGCGGGCACGGGTCATCCCCACATAAAAGAGCCTCTTCTCCTCTTCCTCGTCACGATCCCCGAAAAGAGTGCACGGCAGGAGCTGGTCTTCACACCCGATGATGAACACGACGGGCCACTCCAGTCCTTTGGCCGCATGAAGGGACATGAGAGCGACCCGGTCGCCCAGGAGGCCTTCATGGTCAATCCCCCGGTCGAGGGAGAGGGCGTCGAGGAAGGAGCTCAGGTCTCCGTAGCCGCCCTTTGCCAGGTCTTTGAGACGGCGCAGACGCTCTTCCCCTTCCTCGGACATTGAAACGAAACCATGCAGGGTGACGGCGTGGTCAATCAACTCCAGGAGCGCCTGTTCACCCCCACCTTTCCCCTCCCTTCTGCCCTCTTCCCTCAGGGGGGAGGAGGAGATGCCGGTCCTCGGCACTCCTGTTACGGGCGGGACGGAGGATGGAGGAGGCCCAAGGTCATTATCCTTCAAGATCCGGCGGTATGCCACTCGGTAATACTCATTTCCAGGATGCAAGACGGTCAGCAAGTAGCGCCGGATGACATTGACAGGAAAGCCTTCCATCAGGGGTTTCTCGCCTGATCGGACAAAGGGAATCCCGGATCTGGAAAGGGCTTCTGCGACCGGATCCCCCAGGGCATTGAGGCGGAAGAGGACGGCTATATCCCCGAAGGAGAGGCTTTCCCCCCCTTCGTGAGAGGCAACCCTGCCGCTGTCGAGAGAGAAATAAGTGGTCCCGCCGATCATTTTCTCGATCTGCTCCACGATCATCTCCGCTTCTTCACCCTCTGCCCGGCAATCCGAGAATTGAACCGGTTCGCCGATTCCAAGGACGCCCTTGAGCTTACGCCTCTTTTGCATGAGGTTCGAAGCCGCGTCGAGGATAGGCTGTGTGGAGCGATAGCTGGTCATCAGGGTGATCTCCTTGGAGCCCGGGAAGTCCTCTGCAAAACGAAGGAAGTTGCCGAAATCCGCCCCACGGAAGCCGTAGATCGCCTGATCAGGATCCCCGATGGCGCAGATTTTTCCGGGCCCGGCCCCGATCAGCGCTTTGAGCAGAGACACCTGGATCGGGTTGGTGTCCTGGTACTCATCGACATAGATCCGGCTGAAACGGCTCCCGTAGTCCCTGGCGATTCCTTCGTGCTCCTGAAACAGCCTCAGGGTTTCCACTTGCAGGTCATCGAGGTCAAGCATTCCCAGGGACCTGAGCCTTCGCCGGTATTCGGAATGGAGGTCCGCCAGGGGATGGCGTGTCCGATCAGTGTTGAAGGAAGCCATCTTCAACCGGGGCAGCTCCTTCAGAAACCTGGAGACCCCTGGACGGCCCTTTTTCGAATCAGTGACAACCTGTTGCGCCAGGGCGACGGCATCCGCCTCTGAAACGATACCGAAGTCGGAAGGAAGACCAAGAACCTCCCCTTGTTGTCTGAGGATCTCCAGGCAGAAGGCGTGAAAAGTGGATACCCAGATTTTGCCGGCAGGGCCCTCCGGAAGGAGGGCGGCCAGTCTTTTCCGCATTTCTCCGGCCGCTTTGTTGGTAAAGGTCAGGGCGAGAATTTCCTCGGGCAGGGCGATCTGGGCGCGGATCTGGTACGCGATCCTGTGGGTGAGGGTCATGGTTTTTCCGGTTCCCGGACCGGCAAGGATCAACAGGTGGCTTCCCTGGTGGAGGACCGCCTCCTTTTGAGCCGGATTGAGGGGGTCGACAACCGGGTCAAAGAGAAAGGCCTGGTAGGGTTCAGGGGCTTCACCAACCTCCTCCACCTGGGGAGGTGAGAAAAGGACCGTTCTCCTGTTGGGAAGAGGCATCGTCTTGATGGGCGCGCAGAAAAGGCCGCCCTGTCCCAGGAGGGTCGCTTTTTCCGCCTCGTCAAAGAGGCGGATCACGCCATACTCTCCGTCATACCCCTCCTTCCGGATCACCCGGCTTTTTCGCATCCGATCGATCGCCTCCCGAAGAAGAGGGCCGCCCGCCCTTTCGATCTCGGTGAGGGGAGCATTCATCAGGATGTGCAACTCCGGACCAAGGGAGGCGAGAACCTCTTCATAGGATGCGGTCACCTTTTTGGAAGTGGGCCCGCAGTCCAATATCTCGGAAAGGATTTCCGGTAGAGGAATGAGGCTGTAGAATTCCTTGGAAAGCCTCGGCTCGTCCCTGTCCGCGAGTTCGTAGACCCGGTGGAGCACGCCCACCGTCAGGGGTTTGCCGCACCCGGGGCAGA
>JAGUZM010000242.1 GCA_020060805.1 Deltaproteobacteria bacterium
AAGCCTGAACCGAGCCGGTCCGATCCCTGATGTGGATGAAGGAGGCTTTGCCGAAGTCCCGTATGGCTATGATCCTGCCGGCGATCGAAAAGCTCCCTGTTCCCTTTGCCAGGGACTCGGAATCCATTTTCCCGAACCGATCAACGGCTTCGGAGATCGTGAGATCGCAATGATAGCCTGCTGGATAGAGACTGACGCCCAGGGCTCTCAGGGCTTCGATCTTTTTCTTTCTTTCTTCAAGAAGAGGGCTTGATTTTTCCATGGTCCACAAGACTCGTCCCCGCGATCCCCTATCCGAGGAAAGCGTTCATTATTCAAGGGCTTACAAAACTTAAATTTTAACTTTTAGTCGAATCACGAGGGATAGTCAAGGCAAAAGAAAGGGGGATGAAGGGCCGAGCCTTCGCAGATTCATTCAGATTCCGAGAGGTTGTGATGCGGGGTCAGGCCTTGTCATTCCTGGAGTCTGATGTTATAGAGATCCGTAACCAATCCCCGACGTCAGGACGGTATGAATGAGCCTGCAGGATGATGGAGCCGATCTGAGAGGGACTCTGCTCCCCCACCAGCCATTGACTGAGACCCAGCTCAAGCGAGCCCTTTCCCTGTTTGATTCATTGAGCATCCCCCAGCCCTGGTACGCGGAAAAGCCTTCCTTCCTTTCTGAGGCGGAAAAGCTCGGCATGGTCAGAATCATCAACCCGCCCGAGACCCTCAAGCCGGCTCAGGACTTCACGACCCTCCTCTCGGAGTACAAGAACTGGGCCAGGCACCATCAGGACGCCCGGTTCAGGGCCTTCTTGATGGCAAGCCCGGAAGCGGGAAAAGATGCGACGTGGGATATCAGGGGGATGGTTCGCCGCGGGAGGAAGGATGCAACCCCCTCCGGAGAGAACCGTGCCCTGGGCTGGCATCTGCTCCTCCACCTGGCTCTGGAAGTCGAGAGAGGCGAGCAAAGCGTGGCCAGTATGCTCAGGGTTATTAATGAAGCGGCCTCCCCCCTGAAAGGGGCTGTCGAGGAAGAGGGGGGGAGTGATACCTTGAAAGGCCTGCCGGGGCTGGAGTCGGCCCCGATCCTCGATGAACAGCGACTATTGCAGGTCCTCAGGGCTTGGTTCTGCCTGTTCGGGGAGCAGCTTCAGAAGGATGAGCCCCTCGTCACCATGAGCAGTCGATGGATGGGGTATATCTCGGAGACATGGGAGGAGGTGGCCGATGGCAGGCTGAAGGCGGCAGAGTCTTCGATCACGGTCAAGGCCCCGGACCTGTCTCAGTGCCGGCTCGATGAGCTCTATGGGCTCAGGAAAGAATTATTCTCGAATCCGGCGGTAAACCGGCTGAAGAGGGCTGTCCGGGGTTTTTGTCATGACCCCCTGAGGTTTTACGCCCAACTCCAGAAGATATCGGAGGGTACGGACGCCCCGCCTGTGCCGGGACTCAACCACGGCACGATGAAACTCAGGGTGAGACACCTGGCACCCGGTTCCACCGGCCGACCGGAGAGGGGGTTCTGGGGTTACCTGATGGGAAAGACCATGACGTGCATCGAAGGGGAACTCAGGAATGCCTAGCCGGTCCAGAGTTGAGACACTGGAGCGAGAGGGATGGGTGAGGCAGTTTATTGCCAATGAACCGCGCCTAAGCGAAGCCGTGGAGCTTTACGAAGAGGCGGGGTTCGATGTTCACCTGGAGCCGCTCCCCGAAGGCCAGGAGTGTGAGGCCTGCGCTGGTCCAGAGGAAAAAGGGGAGTGCCGGGTTTGCTTCGAGGGTTTCGAGGATCAGTACAAAATCATATTCACTCGCCCCCGCGGGCGCCCTTCGGCATCTTGAAATTCTTCGAAATCCCCTGCCTCAAGGGGCTGCTTGTTTGGATTTCCAGTAGGGATTGACCAGATCCTCGAAAATGGTCATCGCCGCCTCCGCACCCTGTCCGGATGCGGTGACGATCTGTTTGTACCCTCCTTCCACATCGCCGGCCGAGTAAATCCCGGGGATGTTGGTCCTGTGGCGTCCATCCCTTTTGATATAGCCTTCGGGCGTGAGTTCGATCCCGACTTTCTTGGCCAGCTCCACTGCCGGGACATAACCCACGGCGATGAAGACGCCGTCCACAGGGACGGTCCTTGTTTCTCCGGTCAGGTTGTCGAGGAGGACCGTCTCCTCAACCTTGTTCTTCCCGAGGATTTCCTTCACCTCGGTGTTGAAAAAGACGGGGATGTTGTTGTCCAGGAGATTCTTGGTCAGGTGCTCCTGGGCTCTGAGGCGGTCTCTCCTGTGGACCATCATGATGTTAACGCCGATGTTATGAAGGTGCAGGGCTTCGGTGACGGCGCTGTTTCCTCCTCCCACGATGAGGACCTTCTTGCCCCTGAACAAAGGTCCGTCGCAGGTGCTGCAATAGCTCACCCCGTGTCCGGACAGGCGGGTTTCGCCCGGAACGTTGAGGCGCCTGTAAACAGCTCCGGTGGCAAGAAGGAGGGCTCTGGCCTTGAAGCGCCTCCGGCTGGACAAGACAACGATCGGTTCGCCCGGCTGGATGTCCATCACCTCCTCAGCGGCGAAAATCTTCACGTACTCCAGGGCATGGCTGACCATGAGATCCACGAGCGCTTTACCGCCCACCTGGGTGAGACCCGGATAGTTTTCAACCACCGGGGTGGTGGCCACCTGGCCTCCCAGGGCGCCGCGCTCGATGATCACCGTGCGGAGGCCGCTCCGGGCGCTGTAGATCCCCGCTGTCAGCCCTGCCGGACCCCCTCCCACGATCACGAGATCCGCCTCCACTTCCTCAGCGTCGCTGTCAGGGATGAAGACGGTTTGCTGCTCCATTCGCTGCAGGGAAAGCATGAACAGCTCTTCCGGTTGGGCACCCTGAGCGATCAGAAGGTCGTTCGAATAGGTCTGGGGGACGCTTTGGGCCGAATACTGGTCCGCCAGGTCCGGGTTGGCCTGGATGTCGATGATTTCCAGGGATATCTTGCCGGGTTTTTCGATGGCTGCCTTGAGGGCATTGACCGCCTGCTGGGGACAGTAAGGACAGGAGGGGCTCACGAAGAGCTTGATATTTCTGGGGGAGTCGATCTTTTTGAGAACCTGCAAAGAATCCGCGCTCAGGTCGGTCTTCCCGTGTCCCATCATCAGAAGGGCTTCAACAAAGGTTCTCGCCTCTTCCCCGACCGGCGCGCCGAGCCAGCGAATATGATAGCGTTCAGGGTCGAAAAGAAGGGTAGGAGAATGGGTGACCTTCCACTTCTTCGCCATGGCATGGCTGAGATCGTATTCATGGAGGGTAACTTTGGGCGACACCTCCCTGACGGCGCGGATGAGAAAACGGGTCGCGTGGCTGAAGGGCTCGTTCCTGCCCGGTGACGTGAAAAGAATCAGGGGAATATCGCGGGCCAGGTTCTTGAATAAAGGCTTGAGCTGGGCCTCCAGTTGATCCATCACCGCCCGTTCGGTCTTGGGCTCATTGACATACGCCTCCATAGGTTCAGCCTCCATGGTCAAAGGTTGCTCGAAAGCACCACGTACCAAAATAAGGGAAGAATCCGGGTTTTCAATGTTTTTTTCTGATCCGGCAGTTGATCCCCTTCAGGTTCGGGGTGCCGAAAGCCTGTCCCAGCTTATCCACAGAGGTGAGGATGTTGTAGTTGGACCTTTCCCAACCATAAAGGGATTCCGGCTTCTCCTCAGGGAACCACCAGCCGTAGGCACAGTTGACGACCCGGGGATGGATGTTTGCGGTCACATGCGCGACTTGACTGATCGCGCCCTTTCTGGTTTCGATGATGACCTCGTCCCCGTCGCGGATGCCGTGCCTGGCCGCCGTGTCGGGATGGATTTCGGTTTTCGGGTCAGGCCGGTGCTTCCTCAATCGGTCCACCCAGCGGTAGGAAGAATGTAGATAGTAGCGGCTTTTGCAGCTTGTCAGGACGAGGGGGTACTCCGGATCATCCGCCTCCGGAAGACCTTCGAAGCGGGGCAGCGGGGGGAGTCGGAATTTTTCGGCCGTGCTCAGCCGGAGCTCCACTTTACCCGTGGGCGTCTTGAACCCGGCGGAGAGGTGTTTTTGGAAACGCACAGGGCCTGCCAGGAATCCTTTTTCGACAAACTGGCTGTAGGTAAGACCGCTCGGTTTGAGCACCTCCTCCAGAAGCCCCTCGAAATCGGCAAACCAGAATTCGTCAGGCGTCAGGGCTTTTCCGAGCTCATTCAGTATCCTGAGATCCGGCCAGCACTCA
>JAGUZM010000462.1 GCA_020060805.1 Deltaproteobacteria bacterium
ACTGCCCCGGCGCCAGGCCTTTCAAAAGCCCCTTCAGCGCATCGGCCGGCGTCGGCTGCTGGGTTTGCTGATCCTTGGCCCCCGGCTGGATCATCTTTTGGACCTCGGGCAGCACCCCTTGTTTCAGGGTTTTTTCCAAGATGTTCTTCAGATCTGGCTGAAAGCTTGGGGACGAAAATGTGCCGGAAACCAACACGGGGACAGCGATTCCGGCCCGCTCCACCGCATCACCTTGGCCCTTCATGGTGCCCACGAACTTGGGTTCCACTCTGAAGTCCAGGGTCTCATTCACGAGATTGGCCTTGCCCGCAGCCAGGACCCGCAGGAAAGGGGAAACGAGGCTTGTTTGCGTCGTGCTCACCAGCCCGTCGGTGATGCTGTACGGCGCCTTCAGTTCGCTGAAATCGGTCCGGGGTTTCTCCGCATCCTTGGCAGCCCCGAAGGCAGTCTTCACGTTTCGGACCATTCCGGCCAGGTCAACCCCTTTGATGGCGCCGTCTTGGAAAAGAATCTGGCCCTTTCCACTGAGGCTCTTTTTGATCATATCCGCCTCATCCCCCTTCATGGCAATCACCGTTTCAGCCTCCGCAACCCCTTCAATGATGTCCTTCTGCAAAAGGTCCCTGACCATGGGACCCGCCTGAACCCCTTTGACGTCGAGATTCACGCTGGTCTTTGGAATGTCTCCTGTCACGTCAACGCTGGCCTTGGTCGACAGGTTGCCTTGGTAGAGCCTCGCCGTCACCGGGTCCAGGTTGAAAACGCCGTTTTTCCCTAAAACCTTGACGTGAAGGTCCTGCACTTTCGCGTTCTTTATCGTGAGAGATCCGATTTGAATGCCACCGTCCAGAGCCATTTTCCGGAGCGGGCCGTAGTCCGTCTTCCTCGGCTCCTCCTTTTTCACGCCTCCACTCGCCTTTTCTTTAGCTGGTGGAGGCAGGTATCGATCCAGGTCAATTCTGTCCAGCTTGAAGTCAAACCCAAGATCCGGTTTGGAAAAATCCTTGGCCTTCAACGAGAAGGTTCCTTTTGAATCATCCAGATCCAGGGCCCCATCGGATATGGACAGGCTCCGGGGATTTCCCTTAACGCTTCCTCTGAGCGCCACGCGGTCAAGGGCTTGCGGGTCTGCGGTGGTCACTGGAAACGCCTGCCCCATAGCGGACATCAGTCTTCGGGGCGAAAAGGCTGCCACACGAATGGACAGGTCAAACTGCTGGCCCCAGAGAAGATCGACGATGCTTCCCTTCACGTCCATCTCCACTTCTTTAAATGCCTTCACGGAAAAGTCCAGGGGGACTCTTCCCTTCCCCAGTTCTTGCCCCAGGGGCCCCAGCTGCCCCTCAAGGGAAAGGGGCTTCCCGGCCATCATGGCAGAGAAAACGAGCCGGATCGGCTGGTCCAATGAGACTTCCCGCACCCGAAGACTCAGGTTGGTGATCTCCTGTTTGCCCCCCGTCGCATGGTCAAGGTAGAGAAAGTTTCCGTTGTTGATCGAGAACTCACCGACCGTCAGGGCTTTGAACGGAAGCTCCCACGGGGATTCTTCTTTCCCCTCGGCCTTTTCCTCTGAAGCCTTTGGGCCGGCTTTTTCCGAGGGTTTCCACATCCCTTCCAGATTGGTCCGGCCCTCCTTGTTCTTCTCCAGAACCACCCGGGGCCCCTCCAGGATAAAACGCTGCAGTTGAACATCCCTGAAAAGGAGAGGGATGAGCTTCATCCGGACATCGAAGGATTTGACCGAGAGCATGTCTTTCTCTTTGAACCCCGGTGCGTTTCCCAGTCGAACATCGGAAATGGAAAGCCCCGCCCATGGAAAAAGGGAGAGGCGCAGCTCCCCGCCGATGGTGAAAGAGCGACCCGTGGCTTTCTTCACCTGGTTTTCTATCTCGGGTTTGTATTTCTGAACATCCACGAACATCGGTATGATGAGCAAGGTGGCGATGAAGAGCACCACGAGTGCGCCTCCGACGATCGCCAGCCATTTGATCACTTTCTTCATGGTTGACCTCCGTTTCCTGGTATTCCATCCCCATTGCCGGGCGGTCCCTTTGCTTCGGTAAGACGGGCTTCTTTAATCTTGAAACTATAGCGATCCTTTCCTCTCATGGCAAGAAACTCTTTGCCAGGCCCGGGTACGATCTCACCGGCCTTTTCATGCCCGCACTCGCTGGCGCTGTGTCTTCACCTGCACGGCCTTCAGGATTTGCGCTGATCTTTTCCGATTGATCATACCGGAGAACTCGGCTAGACTAGTTGCGGTCTTTTCTCACATGAGGCGAGCTTTTATGGGATTTCATACTATCACACAGGAAAGGAGATTTTGACAATGGCTATCACGGATGTCAAAGAGGTTTTCAAGAGGGTACCCCAGAGTTTTAACCCCAATGCCGCCAAGAACGTCAATGCGGTTTTTCAGTTCGACATCAGCGGCGAGGGAGGGGGAAACTGGAACGTGGTGGTAAAGGATGGAACCTGCAATGTGAACGAGGGGAAGGCGGGTTCACCGACCGTCACCCTGACCATGTCTTCGGAAACCTGGCTCGCCATGGTCAACAAACAGATTAACGGGATGCAGGCCTTCATGAGCGGCAAGCTGAAGGTGAGCGGCGACATCATGCTCGCACAGAGAATCCCCGATCTCTTCGCATTCTGAGCCTCAAGTCCCTCTTTTTCCCCGCCGCCTTTACACCCTCTGACGAGTGATTTTGGCCGGGAAACGACGGAAGCCCTCCTGAGGGGGTGAAACCCTTCAGGAGGGCTTCCGTTCCCCCGAACGTGAGGAACGTGCAAAATCAGGTGCCCTTGGGATCGAAGAACCGAATTCAAAACATTCTTGCGCTGCAATCGCTCTCCGAGCGGGTTTGAATCGATTTTAGTCATGGGAAAGCAAAGATCGTAAATTGTTGACAAAGCAATACAAATTACATAAAATTAAGCATCATTTTCGTCTCATCGGTCCCATTGGATTTGACTCCAACGGGCGTGTTTTTCGGCGATTTCATTTTGAGCTTCTTTTCGGGTTGAGGCGTTGAAATCGGGTTGCCCCCCGGCAGGGTGCTCAAGAACGCTCAGATACAAGGCGCCTGACAATCTTTATCCGCCTCCGGCGGGCCGAGGAGTGAGACGTACACAAAAGTACGTCGCAATAAGCCTGTCCCGTGCTAGACACGGGAAGGGACGAAGGCAACGCAGCCCTTCGACTCTGCTCAGGGCCATGAGCCTGTCGAATGGTAGATGAGCGTTTTTCAGCAACCTGCTAGGAATCAAGAACAGGGAAGGAGTTGATCACGATGAAGAAACGGAGAATCACCTTGAGCCTTCTCTTCTGCTC
>JAGUZM010000362.1 GCA_020060805.1 Deltaproteobacteria bacterium
CGAGGTTGAAAGTTGTCACGAACGACAAGAAAGGCATCCTGGCGGACATCAGTACGGTCATGGCCCAGAAGGACGCCAACATCATTCAAGCCGAGATCCAGACCACCATGGACAAAAAGGGTGTCTCCCATTTCACCATCGAGGTAGAGAACTTCAAACAGCTCCATGAAATCATGGGGGCCATCAAGAAAATTAAGAGCGTCCTTCTGGTGGAAAGGTTATGATCCGGCTTTTTGCACGCGCCCCGACTTGATACACGCCGTGCACACCCTCATCCTCACGGTCTGGCCCTCCTTGAGGGCCTTGACCTTCTGAAGATTCGGGTACCACCGTTTCTTGGTCTTGTTATGGGCGTGGCTGACGTTGTAACCCAAACTGGCTTTTTTTCCACAGATATCGCATATTTTTGACATGATCGGTCTCCATCGGGGCGAACTAAAAGTAAAATTTTTAACACTCTTCGGAGAAAAAAACAACTTTTTTTATGGCCATTGAAAATAAAGATTTCCCTCCCCACGCAAGCCTTTCTCCCACGCTCAACCATGTTCCCCCGGGCACCCGGCGCATTCATCTCATGGGAATCGCCGGAACCGCGATGGCCTCTCTCGCAGGCATGCTGAAGCAAGAAGGGTATGAAGTCACGGGTTCTGACCAAAACATCTACCCCCCGATGAGCCTTTTCCTGGAGCACCTCTCCATCCCTGTCCTCACAGGCTACAAAGGGGAAAACCTTCACCCTTCGCCGGATCTGGTCGTGGTGGGAAACGTGATCACAAAGCTCAACCCTGAAGCGATCGAACTCGCGAGCCTCGGAATTCCGTACGTGTCTCTTCCCCAGGCGCTCCAGGCCTTTGCGATGAAAGGGAAAAAATCCATCGTCATCGCCGGAACCCACGGGAAGACCACCACCTCCTCCCTCGTCTCCTGGATTCTTGAGCAAGGCGGCGCAGACCCCAGCTTCATGATCGGGGGCATTCCCTTGAATTTCGGGACCAACTTCAAGCTCGGCCGCGGCCCCTATTTCGTGATCGAAGGGGATGAATACGATACCGCCTTTTTTGACAAGGGGCCGAAATTCCTTCATTATTCCCCTTGGATCAGCATCCTGACAAGCATCGAGTTCGACCACGCGGACATCTACCGAGACCTCAATCACGTGAGGGAAAGCTTCCGAAAATTCATCCGCCTCCTTCCCCCGGACGGGCTCCTCATCGCCAACCGAGACGATCCGGTGGTCATGGAGGAGGCCCGGGGGGCCCATTGCCCTGTGACGACCTACGGGCTCAGGCCAGGAGCAGACTGGGTGGGCCTGGAAATCCGGACCCAGCAGGAATACACCCGCCTCAGGGTTTCAAACGCAGCCAGGGATCTGGGAGACCTTGTGACCCCCCTGTACGGCCGCCACAACATCTCCAACCTCATCTCCACGGTCGCCCTCTCGGAATTCCTGAACGTGGATCTTCAATCCCTGCACCAGGCCCTCCGGTCCTACAAGGGGGTCAGACGCAGGCAGGAAGTGAAAGGGGAAAAGAGGGGCATCCTGGTCGTTGATGACTTCGCCCACCACCCGACGGCGGTGAAGGAGACCATCCAGGCAGTCAAGGATCAATACCGGAGGCGGCTCATCGCGGTTTTTGAACCCCGTTCCAATTCCAGCCGGCGTAATGTTTTTCAGGATTCCTATGCCTCTGCTTTTGACAGGGCTGACCTGACGTTCATCCCCGAGCCTCCCTTGACAGAGAAGATCCCTGCTGAAGAGAGGTTCTCCTCCGCCAGGCTGGTGCAAGACTTAAGGCGGAGGGGGCTCAAAGCTTCTTATCATCGGAGCACGGATCTCCTCCTTGAAGAGGTCGTGAAGGAAATCCGGGCAGGTGACGTGGTTTTGTTCATGTCCAATGGGGCCTTCGACAACCTTCCGGCCAGGCTCCTCGACCGCCTGGGGTAACCCCTTTGCCAAGAGGCTTTTGATCCTTATATTTGCTTTGACGGGTCCTGGAATATCTGCTATGAGTGACCGAGCATTTCCCATCACCCTGAAAAGGAGGTTATGTGAGCCATGGCATCAGCGTCTCCTCTGAAAGGCAAGACTGTTCTCGTGGTTGACGACGAGGCCGACGTTCTCGAAACCGTAGCCGAAGAACTCGACATGTGCCTCGTCGATAAGGCTCAGGATTACAACACGGCCGTTCAATACCTTGCGAGCTATACCTATGACATCGTCATCCTCGACATCATGGGTGTCAACGGGTTTGACCTCTTGCAGAACTCCGTTGACAGAGGGTTCCCCACGGTCATGCTCACCGCCCATGCTCTGACACCCGATGCTTTGAAGAAATCCATCAAGCTGGGGGCTGTCACTTTCCTGCCGAAGGAAAAAATGTCGGAACTGAGATCCTTTCTTGAAGATGTGGTTTTGGGAGAGGGAAAGCCGGTCTGGAAAAAATTCTTTGAAAAGCTCGGGAGCTATTTCAACAAACGATTCGGTCCGGACTGGGTGCAAAAAGACAAGTTCTTCAAGGAGTTCAAGGCCGAAGTGCTCAAACCGGAAGCCGACTAGAGCGGGGGCCGTCTCTTTCCGCCGACCCGGCTGGATGCGCTCTGGCTTCCTTCATCGCTCGGTTATGGACCAGAGAAAAGGATCGTGCACTCCCCCAGGAGCCCCACGTGAGTTGCGGGGCTCTTTGTTTTTGTCATTTCGGGCAAAACAGGGTTGCAGGATGGACTCAACGAGATCGCCGAAACCCTTAGAAAACCTTGAGTCGGAAATCCTGAGAGTATACGAAGAACTCGACCGGAGGATCAGCCTTTTCAAAGCGGCATCAGGCCTCGAATGCGTGCCCGGCTGCGGGGCCTGCTGCCTGGCACATGGGGTTGAAGCAACGGCCGTTGAGACCCTTCCCCTGGCTCGGGCAATCCTCGCGGAGCAGCAGGAGGCGATCGTTCTCAGCCTGATCCAAGAGCGGGAAAGCCGTGAGGACCCAACCTGTGTCCTGTACCGGCCTGATCCTGCGATCCCGGGAAATGGCAGCTGCTCCTTTTACAAGGCCCGTCCCCTGGTTTGCAGGCTCTTTGGGTTTGCCTCCAGGAAAAACAAAACAGGGACCAGGGAGTTCGTAAGTTGCAAGGTCCTTCGGGCGACTGCTCTTCATCTGGTCCTCGACGCTCAGAATAGAATGGACCATGGTCTCGATATACCCGGCTATCAGGATAGCGCCATGCGCCTCGCCGTGCTCGATCCGCAAATCGGCTTCCGCAGACTCCCGATTAACCAGGCCATCAGGGCTGCCATAGAAAGGCTCCATTGGCAGAACAAGTTTTCACCCGTTTTGTTTTAGTATTCACCCGTCCGACGAACTGAGATATAATCCTTCAGTTCGCCTTGGGCCTCCTGAAAGACAACCCGATAGGTGTGATTCAGAGATGATCCACGACTATCGCCTGGCCAGAGAAAAGATGGTCAAGAATCAGCTTATCCCTCGAGGCATCTCGGATGAGGGCGTACTGGGAGCCATGGGCAAGATCCACAGGCACCTTTTTGTGGAAGAGGCCCTCAGGGGTGAAGCTTACAATGACCATCCCCTCCCCATAGGCCACAAACAAACCATTTCGCAGCCCTATATCGTCGCCCTCATGACCGAGGCCCTGGAGCTCAAGGCTGAAGAAAAAACCCTGGAAATAGGGACGGGCAGCGGCTACCAGACGGCCATATTGGCTGAGCTTTCAAGGACCGTGTACACTGTTGAGCGGATCGGCCCTCTCCTGGAAAAAGCCATGACCCTTCTCGGTCAGCTGGGTTATACCAACATTTATTTCAAAGCTTTTGACGGCACCCTGGGATGGCAAGAGCATGCCCCGTTCGATGCGATCATCGTCACTGCCGGAGCCCCCAAAACGCCCGAACCTCTCCTGGAGCAGCTGGCCGAGGGTGGACGGCTGGTCATCCCCATAGGCAACCGATACAGCCAGGATCTCATCCGGGTGACAAGAACGAAGAACACCTTCAAGGAAAAGAATCTCGGCGGTTGCCGATTCGTGGACCTCATCGGCGAACACGGCTGGAAGGAATGATCCGGCCGCCCTTCAGGGAAGGGGCAAAGCCGGGTGTTCCTCGATAAACGACGGGATTTTGGTCATTTCCCATGGTCTCCAAGAAAGATGGTTATCTCAAGCAAATCCAAACCCTGAGCTTGCCCCTGTCAGCCCTCAAGGGCATCGGTCCGAAACGATCCGCCTCCTTTGCCCTGAAAGGGCTTCACACCCTGCTCGACCTCCTGTTTTTTGTTCCCCTGCGCTATGAAGATCGAAGGCAAATCATTCCCCTCGGCGATATCCGGGATGGGACCCTGGCTCTCGTCAGGGGGAAGGTTGTCTTCGGCCGTGAGGAAGGCTTCTATCCGAAGGGAAAAAGGGTTTTCAAGATCCTCATCCAGGATGGAAGAGCGGGTTTGGAGTTGGTCTGGTTCAACTACAGAAAACCCTTCATGACACAGATCTCATCTCAGGGAACGGAACTGCTTGCCTACGGCCTGGTCAGGAAGAACCGCGGCCGCAGGCAGATGATCCACCCCGATACGACCGTCATCCGACCCCCGGGCTCTGCGCAAGCCCCTGGCTTTCAACCTGTCTACTCCTCCATCCAGGGGGTTGCACCCGCCACGGTGCGTTCAGCCATATCCGCGGCCCTGGAGAAACACCTCCCCTCCCTTCTCGACCCTCTGCCGCACAGTACGACCCATCGTCTCGGCCTTCCGAGCCTGAGGGAAAGCATCCGGCATGTCCATCGGCCCCCCAAGGATTCTTCCCTTGAAGAGCTCAACCGGCATCGCACGGCCTTCCACAGGAGACTCCTCTTTGACCGCTTTTTTCTTGTCATGCTCACCATGGCTTTCCGGAAAAAAAAGAGGGAGAGGGGAGAGGGTATCCCCTTCTCCCTTCCGAATAACCTGAAGGCCCGGCTGGGCGAATTTTTCCCGTTCCGCCTCACCTTCGACCAGCTGAGGGCGGTAAGTGACATCACCCAGGACCTTGCGAGCGGCACGCCGATGAACCGGCTGATCCTCGGAGACGTGGGATGCGGGAAGACAGCCGTCGCTGCGGTCGCGGCGTACTTGTGCACTCAGAACCATAGGCAGGTGGCGGTCATGGCCCCGACCCAGATCCTCGCCATCCAGCACCGGGATTACTTTGAGTCTCTTGCGGAGAAAATGGGATTTCGGCCCGCCCTGCTCACGAGCGGCCTTCGCAAGGGGGTGAGAGATGAAATCCACAGGAAGATAAGGAAAGGGGACTGCAACCTCGTGATCGGAACCCAGTCCCTGATCCAGGAGGACCTGCATTTCTTTCGTTTGGGCCTCGTCATCATCGACGAGCAGCACCGATTTGGCGTCAGGGAGCGCGCCTTGATGGACAGAAAAGGCCCAAACCCCCACCACCTGGTCATGAGCGCCACGCCCATCCCACGAACCTTGGCCATGACCCTTTACGGTGACATGGATATATCCTGGATAAGGGGATACCCCGAGGGGCGCTTGCCGGTGTTAACCCGTATCGCCGGCTCGAATGACAAGAGAAGGGTCTTTGAAGAGTTGACCGGGCGTTTATCCCGCGGCGAGCAGGCATTCGTGATCTGCCCGGTCATCGAAGAGTCGGAAGAGACAGATTTGAAGAATGCCATGGCAATGGCGGGGAAACTGGAAAAAGTCCTCTCCCCTCGGTTCAGGGTCGGCCTGGTGCACGGACGCTTACCCTTTGACGAGAGGGAGAGGGTCATGAGCGGTTTCCGCAAAGGCTCCGTTTCCCTGCTCGTCGGCACCACGGTCGTGGAGGTGGGCGTCCATGTGCCCGGGGCGACCATGATGATCATCGAACATCCTGAACGGTTCGGGCTGGCTCAACTCCACCAGCTCAGGGGAAGGGTTGGGAGGGGCGCTCAACAGGGAATCTGCTTTCTCATGCTCTCCGACACCGCCACAGAAAAGGCCGCTTCCAGGCTGGAGATCCTTGCCAGGAGCCACGATGGACCTGAGATTGCCCAGAGGGATCTGGAGCTGAGAGGCCATGGAGAATTGACCGGCATGAGACAGACCGGGCTCGGCGAACTGGATGTGGAAGATCTGTTAAAAGAGCCCCAATTTCTCCTCAAGGCGAAGGAGGAAGCCCTTCGGTTGCTTGAAGCCGACCCGGAGCTCACCCTGCCTGAAAACCGGGCGTTGAAGACCTTTGTGGAAGCTGTGCTCTCAAAGCCCGTGGACCTGTAGTTTCGGCAGAAGGCGCTCGGCGCACCGCACCGGCAAGGGTTCTTTTATCCCTTGAGCCCTGCCCTTTCCTCAACGGCCTTTCCTATAGTTTCATTTGACGGAAACCGGGATTTGATATAAAAATATAAATTTATGCTTTAGGCAGCAAACGTTCCTTTTGAAGGAGATACCGACAGTTATGCAAGAGTTCAGGCGGATGGATCGTCTACCCCCCTATGTTTTCAAGGTGGTAGACAAGCTGAAAATGGAGCTGAGACGACAAGGGGAGGACATTATCGATCTCGGCATGGGGAATCCTGACATCCCCACACCGAAGCACATCGTCGACAAGCTTGTGGAGGCGGCGGAAAATCCCCGGAATCACCGCTATTCCGCTTCAGCTGGGATCACCAAGCTGAGGCATGCGATAGCGGCCTGGTACAAGCGGCGCTGGAACGTGGATATCGACCCTGATGAAGAGGCGATCGCCACGATCGGGGCGAAGGAGGGCCTCTCGCACCTGGTTCTTGCTACGATAAGCCCGGGGGACGTGGTCTTCGCCCCAAACCCGACGTACCCGATCCATCCCTTCTCCGTCATCATCGCCGGGGGGGATCTCCGGAGCATTCCCATCGCGCCGGGCAGGGATTTTTTCGCAGACCTTCTCACAGCGACCAAGCAGACCTGGCCGCGGCCCAAGATGCTGATCATCTCCTATCCCCACAACCCGACCACAGCCGTCGTCAACAGGGAGTTTTTCGAAAAGATCGTCGCTTTCTGCCGTGAGCATGACATCATCGTGATCCACGATTTTGCGTACGCGGACCTGGTGTTCGACGGGTACACCGCACCGAGCTTTCTCCAGGTTCCCGGTGCCAAAGAGATCGGCGTGGAGTTCTTCACCATGTCCAAGAGCTATTCCATGCCCGGCTGGAGGGTTGGGTTCTGCGCGGGGAACAGGGCGCTTCTCGCCGCCTTGAGACGAATCAAGAGCTATCTGGATTACGGCATGTTCCAGCCCATCCAGATTGCCTCCATCATCGCCCTGAACGGCCCGGAGGATTGTGTCCATGAAATCGTGGAAACCTATCGAGAGAGGCGCGACGCCCTGGTGGATGGCTTGAACCGGGTCGGGTGGGTTGTTGAAAAACCGAAGGGGACCATGTTTGTTTGGGCCAGGATCCCGGAGTCCTACAGGCAGATGGGCTCTGTTGAGTTCGCCAAAATGCTCATGATCAAAGCCAAGGTGGCCGTTTCCCCGGGCATCGGTTTCGGCGAATACGGGGATGACCATGTCCGATTTGCTCTGGTGGAAAATCCCCATCGGATCCACCAGGCGATTCGGGGGATAAAACAAATATTGTAAGGTACGAGGTTTAGGGTGCACGGTCCACGGAAAGACCGAATTTCGTGCACCACGTTCCTTGAAGTGGTTAACCTTGTACCTTGCGCCTTGGCCCTTGAACCATCATCTGAGTTTTGTCAGGGCACCTGAGCGTCTTTGTAGAGGAGCGTTATGAAGCGTGTGAACGTCGGCATCATCGGTTTTGGCACGGTGGGATCCGGGACTGTACAGATCCTCACGGAGAACCGCGACCTCATCACCGACAGGGCCGGCTCGGAAATCGTGATCCGAAAAATCGCTGACCTGGATCTTCGTTCGGACCGGGGGATCCCCGTGGACCGGAGCCTTCTGACGTCCAACGCCCTTGAAGTCATCGATGACCCTGAAGTGCATATTGTCGTGGAACTGATCGGCGGTACGGACCAGGCCAAGACGTATATCCTCAGGGCCATGGAAAAGGGCAAACACGTGGTGACGGCGAACAAAGCCCTTCTCGCAGAGCACGGGAAAGACATCTACAGCGCTGCTGAAAAGCATGGGGTCACCCTCGCTTTTGAAGCGAGCGTCGGCGGAGGCATCCCTATCATCAAGGCCATGAGGGAGGGTCTTTCTGCAAACCATATCAAGACCATCATGGGAATTCTCAATGGGACCTCCAATTATATTCTGACCCAGATGACCCAGAAGGGCATCCCCTACGGGGAAGCCGTGGACGAGACGATCAAGCTGGGGTACGCGGAAGACCCCCCGACCCTGGACGTCAACGGCACGGATGCAGCCCACAAGCTGGCCATCCTCGTATCGATCGCGTTCGGGGCGCCTGTCCCCTTCGGGAGCATCCATCGGGAAGGCATCGATCGCCTCACGCCGGATGATATCCGGTTTGCGGGCGAGTTCGGCTACTGTATCAAGCTGCTGGCCATCGCGAGGAACGTGGGAGACAAGGTCGAAGCGAGAGTGCACCCCGCGATGATTCCCCTGGGCCATATCATGGCCAACGTCAGCGGTGTCTACAATGCCATTTACGTGGAAGGAGATTTCGTGGGGCCGAACCTGTACTACGGCCTGGGAGCAGGGAAAAAGCCTACGGGGAGCGCTGTCGTCTCAGACCTGATCCACCTGGCAAGGCAACTCAGGAATGGAACCAAGAAGCTCATTCCGCCCCTTGCCCACGTTCGGTCCGAGGCAAGGGCGATACCCATACGCCCGATGGATGAACTCAGGACGTCCTATTACTTCCGGTTTTCCGCGATCGACAGGCCGGGTGTGCTCTCCAGGATATCGGGCGTTTTGGGCGACCACGGGATCAGCATCTACTCGGTGATTCAAAAAGGGCGGAAGGTCAACGGCTCTGTCCCGGTTGTCATGCTCACCCACGAGGCTGTGGAGAGCAGCGTCCTGAAAGCCCTGGATCGGATGGATCGCCTTGAAGTGCTGACAGATAAGACCATGGTGATCCGGGTGGAAGGGACTTAGAAGCCGGGGTGTGCATTCCATGACCTGCAGGAAATACATCGTTCTCATCGGCGACGGCATGGGGGATTACGCGCTCCCCGAGTTGGGCGGTAAAACACCGCTTCAGGCCGCTGACACGCCCAACATGGACCGGATCGCTTCCGTTCGTATCGGCCTTGTGAGGACCATCCCGGAGAAAATGGAGCCCGGCAGCGACGTCGCCAACCTCTCCCTCCTGGGCTACGACCCTCGCGTCTACCACACAAGACGAGGCCCCTTCGAGGCGGCCAGCATGGGGGTTAAGCTCAAAGCGGATGATGTCGCTTTTCGGATGAATCTCGTCACCCTGGAACGGCGATCGGATCGAGAAATCATCATGATCAGCCACAGCTCCGGAGACATCCCCGGCCAGGAGGCCGGGCTTTTGGTGAAAGATCTCAAGAAGGCCATCGAAGGCCGGTATATTTCCGTGTATCAGGGCGTTGGCTACCGACACTTGCTCGTCTGGGCCGATGGGCCGGCAGCGGCCCTGACCATACCCCCCCACGACGTTCTCGGCCAGAACATGGCCCCCTACCTCAACCACACCGCGGATAACCCCGTCCCGGCCCTGATCCGGCGCTCGTGGACAATACTCGGCCAGCACTCCGTAAACCTGTCCCGGAGGCGTGATCATCTGAAGGAGGCAAATTCCATCTGGCTGTGGGGACAGGGCAAAGCCCCGAGGCTGACCCTTTTTCGGGAGAAGTATGGGGTTAACGGTGCCATCATCTCTGCGGTCGACCTGATCAAGGGGATCGGTATTTATGCGGGCTTCAGCCCCATCCACGTCGAAGGGGCGACAGGGTACCTCAACACCAATTACCTTGGAAAGGCTCAGGCTGCTTTGAGGGCCCTGGAAGAGCTCGATTTTGTTTTTCTCCACGTGGAGGCCCCGGACGAGGCTGGCCACAG
This sequence comes from Deltaproteobacteria bacterium, assembly GCA_020060805.1. Lineage (GTDB taxonomy): Bacteria > Desulfobacterota > DSM-4660 > Desulfatiglandales > HGW-15 > JAHECH01. Next base: position 9,991 of record JAGUZM010000362.1, read on the forward strand.
CGGCAACTGGAAGGAAAAAATCGAGGCGATCGAGAACTTTGACCGCAAGGTCGTGGGGCCGGTTCTCCTCGGTTTGCGTCAGTTTGCCGATTATCGCGTCATGGTCGTGAGCGATCATCTGACCCCGATTGTGAAAAGAACCCACACCGATGAGCCCACCCCCTTTGCCTGGGCTTCGAAAGGGGAGGTTGAAAACGCGGCGGAAGGTCCCGGGTTTTCCGAAGCATCGGCCCAAAAGGCGGGCCTTTTCATCGACAAGGGACATGAGTTGATGGATGTCTTTATTTCAAAGACACAGCATCATATCGGAAGTGAGAACTTACTTTAAGGAGATGAGCACATGAACATTCTTTTTTTCGGCCCTAACGGAAGCGGCAAAGGGACACAGGGAGCGATCGTCAAGGACAAATTCAAGATCCCCCATATCGAGACAGGCGTCATTTTTCGGGACAACATCTCCCGGGGCACGGACCTCGGGAAAAAGGCGAAGGGGTACATTGACCGTGGAGAGCTCGTCCC
>JAGUZM010000345.1 GCA_020060805.1 Deltaproteobacteria bacterium
ATGCAGAGCCTCTGGGTCGAAACCGCGGTGGAGACGTTTTCCCCCCTGGCCGTAAGGCTGGCAGATATGGGAGCGAGCCTCATCCTTGAAAACGTTTACGAAGATCGGCCCGAGGACCTGCTGCCCCTCTTGGATGCGGTGGATGGTGCGGGCTTTTGCCTGGACACGGGTCATCAGTCTGCTTTCAGCCGAACCCCCCTGGAGCGGTGGGTGGAAACGCTTTCGCCCTGCCTCAGGCAACTCCATCTCCACGATAACCGCAGGGACAAAGACGAACACCTTGCCATGGGGCAGGGCGAGATCGACTTTGAGTCCCTGTTCCGCGCCCTCTTCCGCAAGATGGAGACGCCCCCGGCGATCACCTTGGAGCCCCACAGGGAGGAAGACCTCTGGCCCAGCGTCGAATATCTCGAAAAAGTGTGGCCCTGGGGGGGTTGAGAGGAGCTGTTTATCGTTGAATCTCCTGGTTGATTGCTATAGGATTCCCCATCCGAGTTCTCTTGAAAAAGGATTGCCCGAGCCTCATTTTTTATTAAGGAGAGCAAAGACCGGAGGACGATAGACTTGAAAAGGAGCGTCCATGCAGGCTCGTGAAAAGAAGCTCTGGCTGATGAAACACCCTTTCCCGAAATCCACCTCTTCCAAGGAAAAGGTCAAGAGGCTCCTTCAGGTGGTTTCCCCTGACGACACCGTCGCGATCATCATCAACGCAGACCCGGACGCCATGTCGAGCGCCCTCGCCCTGAAGCGGCTGTTCTGGCGAAGGGTGAAGAAGGTGTTGATCTACCACATCAACACGATCAACAGGGCCGATAACCTGGCGTTCATCAAGCTTCTCAACATCAAACAACAGCACATCCGGGAACTCAAGCGCGGGGAAGTGACCCGGTGGGCCATCGTGGACTCCCAGCCGGAGCATAACGATCAGTTCCGCAGATTGCGCTTCGACATCATCATCGATCATCACCCCCTGGTTCACGGGAGCGTGGCGAAGTTCGTGGATATCCGGGAGGAATACGGGGCGAACGCAACCCTTTTGACAGAATATCTGAGGGCGGCCAAAATAAAGCCCTCAGCCGCTCTCGCCACAGCCATGTTCTACGGCATCAAGACAGACACGGACAATTTCGCCAGGCCTACCACGCCCAACGACATCAACGCCTTCAGGTACCTCTACCGGTTTGCCAACACCAACATCATCAAGAAGATCGAGTCTTCTGAATTGACAAAAAAGACCCTGGCCAGTTTCAAGAAAGCCCTTGCGAACCTGGTGTTCGTGAACGATAAAGTCTACATCCATATGGGGAGGGTGAATAATCCGGATATTCTGGTGATCATGGCCGATTTCTTCATGAAAATGATGGAGGCCTCGTGGTGTATCGTCTCAGGCGTCTATGGTCAGAAGGGGATCGTGATCTTCAGGAATGCCGGATTTCGCCTCAACGCAGGAAGGATGGCGAAGAAATGTTTCGGCGATTGGGGGTCTGCGGGAGGGCATAAGAGCGCAGCGAGGGCGGAGGTTTTTCTGAACGATACAAAGCCCCCCATTCAAGACGATTCGGAATTCAGGCAGTACGTTTTGAGCAGGATCAAAGGCCGATAGCCTCCACACCCGATAAACCTGCCCCCACGCCCTGGCGCCCGGCTCCTGCTCGTGTTCAGGGAGGAAGCCGGAATCGCAGGAGCCTCAAGAAGCCAAGACCGCAAAAGGGGACCCGTTCGCTCATGACAACCGTGACCCAACCATTGAACGAAGAGTTTGTCGAAGAGATCAAGGGGCTGATCGGGGAAGGGAATCGGCTTTCCCTCAAGAAGCGGGTCGACGAGATGCGGGCCGCGGACGTGGCCGACCTCATCGAGCACCTGGACCCTGACGAGCGGTTCCACATTTTTGAATTGCTCAAACCCGAAGGGGCAGGAGAGGTCCTTCTAGAGGTCGAACCGCCCATCCAGGAAAAGATCGTCAACCAGCTCGACAACCAGGCGATCACGGAAATCGTTCAGCGCCTCGACTCGGATGATGCCGCGGACCTGGTGGGGGATCTCCCGGAGGAGAGGGCCAAGCAGATCATCGAGAAGGTGGGAGGGGAGGTCTCCAAAGAACTGAGAGAGCTGCTGCCCTACCCGGAGGATACTGCGGGCGGGATCATGGCCCTGGAATATGTTTCGGTCAACCAGGATGCGACGATCCAGGAGGCGATCGACGTGATCCGCAAAAAGAGGGAAGAGGTGGAGAACGTCTACTACCTCTTCGTTGTGGATGATCAGCAAAGGCTCGCCGGCGTGGCATCCCTGAAGGATCTCGTCCTTGAACCGGCAGAGAACAAGATCCGGCAGATCATGAACCCGACGGTGATCACCGTCAACGTCAACCAGGACCAGGAAGAGGTCGCCCGCCTGGTGAAGAAATATGACCTCGTCTCGATTCCCGTCGTGGATGACCAGCATCGACTCGTGGGCCGGATCACCCACGACGATATCATCGATGTCATCGAAGAGGAAGTGGATGAGGACATCGGGCTGATGGCGGGCGTGATTCGCCAGGAGGTCGCGGAGGAATCCCCTTTGCGGATCTCCAGAGCGCGCTTGCCCTGGCTGATCGTGGGGCTTTTCGGCGGCATTTTGGCGGCCTTTGTGATCAACCAGTTTGAATCCTCCCTGGAAAAGATCATCGCCCTGTCCTTCTTTTTTCCCGTCATCATGGCCATGGGAGGCAACACCGGCACCCAGGCGGCGACCGTTGCCGTCCGAGGGCTGGCCACAGGGGATATCACCCTGGTGAATGTCGGGAGAAGGATCTGGGTGGAGATGAGGGTCGCCCTGGTGAACGGGCTGATATGCGGGGCTCTCCTCTCCGTGATCGTCGGCCTCTGGCTTTCCGACTACCGTCTCGGTTTAATCGTGGGCCTCTCCTTGATCCTCATCATTCTCTACTCCGGGTTGATCGGAGCAGCCATACCCCTGGCACTCAAGAGGCTCAAGGTGGATCCCGCCCTTGCCACAGGGCCTTTTGTGGCCACATCCAACGATATTCTGGGCCTGCTGATCTACCTGGGCCTGATCACCCTCTTCCTCGAAACGACCGCTTGAGACCGATCCGCCGCATCGCTTTCACACGCTTCTTTCTTGTTGCGGGGTTTGGCGCGGACGCCGATATTTTGCGCGGCCACGCCGTGGACCGGTCTCGGGGAATGGGGCGTCCCTTTGTGAAAAGATCAGGGGAAAGGTTCAGTCTTCTTCTCTCGGGACGGCGGGTGGGAAGGTGACGGAGAAAACGGTTCCGCCGGAGTGGTGGCAGTCCTCGGCGCTTGAACACGGGGCGCAGTTGCTGATTTTGCCCGGACACTGGTCGGTTTCACCCCGAAGGTGAGGGCACCGCTTCGAGTACATCTTTATCTGGAAGTGATAGCGCTCGGAGAAGATTTTCATGCGTAGCAGGTCTGCCCCTTTGCCCCCCGCATTAAAGTCAAAGGGCACCTTGGTCGAATAGGACATGGTGTCGCGGGTGGTGAAAAACCCTTCAAATATCCTCTTTTGTGCCTCCTCCGGGATACCCACCCCGTAATCACCGATCGTCAGCAGAGCTTCTTCCCCCTTTCTTGACACACCGACTTCGATCTTTCCTTGGTCCGGGGTGTTTTCCACGCCGTTCTTGATCAGGCCGTCAATCACTTTCCGGAGCACTTCAGGAGGTATGAAAATGGGAGGAACCGGTTCCGCACAGACGGTGATGGTCACATCCCTGTGGGCGTAGGAGGGCTTCAGGGCTTCAAGCCTCTCCTCCACGAAGCGACTCAGATCCACCTCTTCCGATACCGCTTCTTTCGGCCCAAAGAGGTCATCGATCCGCTTCTGCAGCTTTTCCATCGCTCCCTCTTTCACACCCGCCTCGGCCAAGAGGGTGGCCAGCTCATCCGCGCACTGATCCAGGAGAAGCGAGAGCATAGCGTGAGCCTTGAATTGCCTATTCTGCATGATGTCATCCACTTCATACTGAATCTCAAGGATGCGGTCGAGGTTCCTGAGGATTCGATCCACGGTCACTTTCACCTGCTCATCGAGGAGGGAATCCAGCCTCTTCGTGAGAAGTTTCAACGAAGTGTCGACGACGGCGGCCGGCGTTTTCAATTCATGGGAGAGGTGGTTAATCGCCTTGTCTTTCGCGCGGTTTAACCCGATCACCTCCTTGTAAGCTTTTTTCAGCTCCTCGGAAACCCTTGCGTTTTCAACCGAGAGGGCGACCGTGCCCGAGATCAGGCTGAGCAACTCCACGTCGGATTTGTCGAAATCTCCCCCCTTTTTGTTGATGGCCGAAAGAACGCCGATGATTCGCTCCCGGCTTCGAAGGGGCACAAGGAGGAGGTTTCGGGTCTCGTAACCCAGCTTCCTGTCCCTTTCCAGATGGAGACGTGGCTCAGCAGAGGTATCGGAGACGATCAAGGGTTCCCCTGTCTCGATGACCTTTCCTGCCACAAGCTCATCCAGAGAAAACCGGACCTCTTTCACCCTCTCCTCCGTGTCGGCGGCATCGTAAGCGGCACCGAGGGCAAAAAGCTCCCGCTTCTCTTCGTCCAGGAGGAGCACGACGGCTCCTTCCGCGTCCAGGAGGCGTTTGATCTCGCTGTTCACGTAATCGAGGAGGTCCTCCAGGGCAGGGTATTTCGGCAGGGCGGAGCTGATTCGCAGGAGGGCTTCGTTGGTTCGGAGCGCTTTCTTGAGGTCTTCGGCAAACCTGGCGTTTTCGATCGAAAGGGCGACGGTCCCTGCCACCATCCCGAGCAGTTCGACATCCTGATAGTCAAACAGGCCGTCCTTCTTGTTGATCGCGCAGAGCGCTCCGATGGTGCGATCGCTGCTCTTGAGGGGCACGACAACGAGGTTTCTGGTGTGATAGCCGAATTTCCGATCCCTTTCCTCGTGAAGGTGGCGGTTCTTCGATGTATCCGAGACGATGACCGGTTCCCCGGTTCTGATGACTTCCCCTGCTACGAGCTGGTCCTTGGCAAAACGAAACTCCTGCACCCGCTTTTCGATCGCCATGTCGTCGTAGGCGGCACCCAGGACGAAAAGATCGCCCCGGATCTCGTCGTGGAGCACGGCGATGGCCCCTTCGCTCCCGACAAGGCTCCTCACTTGGGTGTTGATGTAATAGAGCAGTTCATCCAGGTCCGGGTACTCCGGAAGGGCCATGCTGATCTTGAGCATGGCTTCATTGTTGCGGGCCATCCTTTTTTCGGCGGTCACATCCCTCAGGATGACAATCGTTCCAGCTGGTTCATCCTTGGACTCGGAAAAGGCCGCCGCCCTCAGGACCACATCCAGGACCTTACCCTCTTTGTTCATCCTCTGGGTCTCAAACCGCATGATGACCCGCTCTTTCATCAGCCTTTCAATCCCTTCCCTGGTCTCCTTCTCCAACCCCGCAGGGACAAATGGGATTTTTTTCCCTTCCAGCTCATCCAAGGTCCATCCAAAAATCTCCGTGAAGGCGGGGTTGAGGTATGAAACATGCCCCTCCAGGGTGAAGACCACGACAGGGTAGGGCTCGAAATCAAGGAGGGCTCTCAACCGCCGTTCAGACCGTCGGAGCTTCTGTTCAGCCTCCCTCCGATCGGTCACGTCCTGGAGCGTTTCGATGGCGCCCGTGATGTTGCCTGTTTCGTCGATCAGGGGAGCGGCGGTGAAGAAGAGCCACCTGCCCCCGACTCCGGCGCGGGAGAAAAAATCCTCCACTTCATAAGCGCCTTCGATCACGGCGGACTTGCGGTACTTCCCGGGGTAAAACTGGGCGATCTCCGCCTCCGTGGCCCGGTCCACGATGAGGTCGGCAAGGGTGGGACGCCTGGTGAGATAGAAGGTTTTCCACTGGTTGCTCGTTCCGACGATCTCGGCGGCGGACATACCCGTGAGATTCTCAAAAGCGCGATTGCAGTGGGTGATGATGTGGTTTTCGTCGATGACAAACGTGGCGATGGAAAGGCCCAGGACGATCTGGGAAAGCCTTTTTGCGCTCTCCTCCAGAGCCCTGTCGGCCTTGAGGCGGATCGACGGGATCTTGGGGTTCTTCTGGCCCGAAGCTCCAGGGGATCGTTCTTTCGGCATGGATCGGGATCCTCGGAAAGTTAGGTGGAGCGGTCAATCCGCACAGCAACAAAGCGATCTGTTCAGCTGTTTCCAGGCGAGGGGTCACGGCGAGACGCTCAAAGCGACCCGCGCCATACCGTGTCAGGATATTACATGGTTATTGAAATCTCAACCCCATTTTGTTAATCCTTCAGGCGTGTCGTTATGAGACTTGCGGCGGTCTGGGCCATCGGGGACAGGGGATGCTTCAAGCTCCTCAGGAGCGTCGAGAGCCCATGGGGGTCCCGGTGATTACGGAGAAGGGAAGGGGCGCCCGGGCTTTCGGCGTGATGACGGATTTTACGGAAAACCCGATCCACGGCCCGATCTCGGCCGGGGCCGGGGATGCGGATTGACTTTCAGGCCCTTTCCTTGGTACAAACCTTTGCTGTGACACAGTAACCTAACCGACAAGGGTGACAACGTGGAAAGAGAAAAGAAGGACAGAAGGGGTAAGAGGCCGCCGGAAGAGATGGCGAGGGGCAAGGTGAAGTTCGAGGTCTACGGCGAAGAGATGCTCGAAAAGGTTGTGAGCCTGAGTGGCAACAGCGGCCGCATCTACCTTCCGCCGGACTGGGTGGGGCATCAGGTCAAGATCATCCGAATCGATTAGGCCTTTGAGCTGAAAGGGGTGGACAGGGGTCATGGGTGAAATGGTCATAAGGAGAATGCGAAAGGGAGACGCCGAGGGGATCAGCCGGATCGATGCTGCGATCACGAAGACCGAGGAGCGACTCGATTTCAGACGGATCGTGGAAGAGGAAGTCAAGAGAGCTGTGGACGCCAGCTTTGTCGCTGAGATCAACGGCAAGATCGTCGGCTACATGATCAGTTATGTCACTTCGGGCAATTTCGGCGCGGATAAATGTGCCTGGGTCGCCATGTTCGGAGTCGATCCCAAGCGGATGGGACAGGGCATCGGTCAGAAGCTTGCCGAGGAAATATTCAGATTCCACCAGAAACAGGGAATCAACGAGATCTTCACCTCTGTCCGGTGGGACTCCACCGATATTCTCTCATTCTTCAAAACCCTCGGTTTTGAAAGAAGCGATTTCATCAACCTTCGTAAGACCCTTGACTGATCTTGGGTCGTGACGCCTGCCTGGGCCCTTGTTCGGGCCCAGGCGGAGGGTCTCGCCATGCGGGCGGTCGGCGTGTCCCGACGTGAGGGATGGGTGCGGTTTCTGGTGGGGGAGAAAGGATGGGTGCATGAAGTTCTGGAAGTATCACGCCCTGGGCAACGACTACATCGTCATCGATCCTGCCCATGTCGGCGTTGAATTGACCGAGCCCCTGATCGTCTTGATCTGTCATCGCCATTACGGGATCGGCTCTGACGGGATTCTCTTGGGCCCGGGGAAAGGCGAAGGGAGCGATTTCGGCGTGCGCATTTTTAACCCTGACGGAAGCGAAGCGGAAAAGAGCGGGAACGGGCTTCGCATCTTCTCCCGGTACCTGTACGACCGGGGTCTGGTTAAGGAAGATCCCTTCACGATCATGACCGCCGGGGGAAGGGTCGAATCAAAGGTGCACGCGGGGGGGCGGAGCGTGACCGTCCAGATGGGGAAGGTGAGCTTTGACAGCACCCGGATCCCGGTTCGCGGGCCTGCCAGGGAAGTGCTCAATGAGAGCTTCGTGATAGAGGGAACGGAGCTGCGCTACTGTGCTGCCACGATCGGCAATCCCCACTGCGTTTTGATCCGGGACAAGATCTCCGAAGAGGAAACACGACGCCTGGGTCCCCACATCGAGACCGAGCCCCGCTTTCCAAACCGGACCAACGTGCAGTTTGTGAAGGTGAGGGACAGGGCCAATATCCAGGTGGAGATATGGGAGCGGGGTGCGGGCTACACCCTTGCCTCCGGCAGCAGCGCGAGCGCAGCGGCGGCGGTCGCCCGTCGCCTGGGAATGTGTGATTCCCGTATCGCCGTGCACATGCCCGGCGGCAGCCTGGATATCACGGTTTCCGATGATTTCTCCATCCTGATGACCGGGCCTGTCACCCGGGTGGCCGAGGGTACTCTCTCGGAAGAGATATTCAGCTAACAGGGTGTTTTTCATCACGCTGCTAGTGTGCTGAGTCAGGAATTCGTTGCCGAATTCAGCATGGGCCGAAGCCCCCCGGGGGGTGTTCTCTCAGGACCGCAATACTGCCTCGGGGCGTTTGGAACGCCCCCATAATCTTAATAGGGATTACCGGGAAGGCACAGAGTGTCGTGCCAGGGGGAGAGATTGTCCTCTGGGGCTGTTCGTGGTGACTGTGAGGCCCATGGTGCCGCTAAAGTGGCTCTGGGCGAAGGTGATTGCGACCTGGAAGAACACCCCCCGGGGGGCTCCGGCGCCATTTGCTTATTCACCTGTTCGTTGACTCAGGACACTACTCCCGCGTGCAAAAAAGGAAGGGCCTGTTGAGGGGGGGAAGGATGTCGGATACGGTTGGGCAGGTTGGCGAGTTCGGGCTGATCCGCCGCATCCGCAACCTGCTGGATAGGGAAGGGTTCCAATCACCCTCCGTCACCATCGGCATCGGGGATGACGCTGCATCGTTTCTTCCCCGCCAGGGCTATGAAATCCTCGTCACCTGCGACAGCCTGGTGGAAGGCCGTCATTACCTCCCGGAGGAGATCCATCCCTTTGACCTGGGCCGGCGGGCGATGGTTTTGAACATCAGCGACATCGGCGCCATGGGCGGGAAACCCCTCTTCAGCCTCGTCTCCCTCGGCCTCAAAAGCGACACCCCCGTCGCGTTTGTGGAGGATATGTACCTGGGTTTTGTCGAAGAGCTGAACCCCTTTGGGGCATCGATCATCGGCGGCAATCTCACTGCAACGGGAGACCGGTTGTTCATCGACGTGACCCTGATCGGCGAGGTCGAGGCAGGCAAAGCAGTCGGCCGTTCCACCGCAAAGGCAGGAGACGTGATCCTTGTCACCGGCCATCCCGGCGAGTCTGGGGCAGGGCTTCAACTCCTGCTTCTCTCCCGATCAAGGCCGGAACTCAAGTCGCATCCCCTGATCAAGGCGCATCTTCGCCCCTCCCACAGAGCGAGGGAGGGGGAGGCGGTGGCTCGGTCCGGGTTTGCCAGGGCGATGATCGACACGAGCGACGGGTTTGCGGGCGATCTCGGCCACATTTGTGACGAGAGCGGGGTGGGCGCTCTTCTCTTTGCGGAAAAACTGCCCCTGAGCGCTGACCTGAAGAACGCTGCCCGAATTCTCGGTGCAGACCCCCTGGACCTGTTCCTGGGAGAAAGTGATGACTACGGGTTGATCATCAGTTGCGCGGGGCATCACGTGGCTCAAATAAGGGCTGCCGTCGCTTCATCGTATCCCGGCCTCCTCTCGGAGGTGGGGGTGGTGACCGAAGCGGAAAAGGGGATAAGGCTCATTCATGGGGATGGCTCGGGCCGGGAGATTCGAGCTGCCGGTTGGGATCATTTCAAGGCTAGAAGTCCATGATCGTACAGGGCATTTTGAAGCTGTCGGCGACCGCCTCGCACGTGATTTTGCCGTCGTAGACGTTCAAACCCTTTTTCAACGCCGGATCGCTCGCCATCGCCTTTTGCCATCCTTTTCCGGCCAGGGCGAGGGCATAGCTGAAGGTGGCGTTGGTCAGGGCAATGGTGGAAGTCCGGGGGACCGCGCCCGGCATGTTGGCAACGCAATAGTGGACCACCCCTTCCTCCACATAGATCGGATCTTCATGGGTTGTGGGCCGGGTCGTCTCAGCGCAACCCCCCTGGTCTACCGAGACGTCCACAAGGGCTGCGCCGCGGAGCATCCCCCTCACGAGGTCCCTGGATATGAGCTTCGGCGCTACGGCTCCGGGGATGAGCACGGTTCCGATCACCAGATGGCTTCTCAGGCATTCCTCCTCGACGTTGGAGGGATTGGAGCTGATCGTTACCACCCGGCCGCCCATGACATCCCGGATGTAGCTGAGCCTGCTGTGGCTGATGTCCAGGACGGAAACCCGGGCCCCCATTCCGGAGGCCACCGTCGCCGCCGCCATCCCGGCGACGCCGCCGCCCAGGATCGTCACTCTCGCGGGGCTGACCCCGGGGACCCCTGAGAGGAGAATTCCCATGCCCCCATTTTTCGCTTCCAGGCAGGCGGCACCCATCTGAATCGAGAGGGCGCCCGCCACTTCGCTCATGGGCGCCAGGAGGGGCAGGGAGCCGTCCTTCAGTTGAACGGTTTCATAACCGATGCCGACGATTTTCTTTTCAAGGAGTTTTTTCGTCAGTTCCCTATCCGCGGCCAGATGCAGGTAGGTGAAGAGAATCTGACCGGGCCGCATTCGATCGAATTCAGGGCCCAGGGGCTCCTTGACCTTGATGATCATGTCCGCCTCTTCCCACACATCGTCCGCCCTGTTGAGCATCTTCGCTCCGCCTTGGACGTAGTCTTCATCGAGAAAGCCGGAGCCGTCTCCAGCTCCCTTTTCCACAAAAACCTTGTGACCCAGGGCCACCAGGGCTTTGACATTGGCCGGGGTTGCTGCAACGCGCCTTTCAGCGAGCTTGATTTCCTTCGGTATGCCGATTTTCATGGTTCCATTCCTCCCTCTTACGGATTAGCGCCCTTGCCAGGGCCCCCAATTCGCACCCCCCTGCTTCAAGTAACCCCGCCCATGGATGAAGTCACCGGGGGCAAGCCGGGATGTCGAAGGTCTGTGAAGACGAATGGCCATTATTTATTCCAAAAACCAAAGCCGTGTCAATCGTCGAATGTCTTCTCAGCCCTCGCGCCCTTGTTTCTTCTATGCTTCCCGTTTCCCTCCTTTTCTCCAACCCCAGGGAAGCCGCAAGGGGCAGGGTGTAGGCCCGGGGGGGTTGGCGGGGGAAAGGCGGAAGGGCTTACTTGAAACGCTTGGCTCTCTCATGATAAGGTGATTGCCGAAATCTTTGTTGCCGAGAGAACAGAACCATGAACACCGAAGAGCGGGGAGCCTTTCATGTTGCTCTCGTGGGGGGAGGGGAGTTCTGCAGGGAGGTCCTGGAGAGGTATGCGGTCGCCTACCCGGAAAGCAATCTGGCTGCGAGGATTTTCGCCGTCGCTGACCCTGACCCCAAAAGTCCAGGGATGATCCTTGCGGAAAAGCTCGGGCTCCTCACCGTGGCGGACTACCACGACCTGTACGATCCGCAATACGATATCAAAGCCTTCGTCCTGTTGACCCCGGACGAATCCACCCTGGAAGACCTGCTCCGGACGAAGCCTCACGGGATTCGGCTGGTCGCCTACAAGGTGGCCATACTCTTCTGGAAGATTGTTGACATCCTGCACGAAAGGCTCCAGGCAAGGAATGAGGAACTCTCAACGATCCTCGACAGCATCCAGGACTTCATCGTGGTCATCACTCCGGGCCTGGTGATCCAGGAAGTGAACCAGGCTTTCCTGGAGCAGATGGGTTACTCTCGCCCGGAGGTCATCGGAAGAAAGTGTCACGAGATCTTCCAGCGGGTCAACCCTCAATGCAATTTGGAGCGCATCTGGTGCCCCCTCAACAAGGTGATCGACAGCGGAAGACCGAGCCAGCAGGTGCTCACGCGCGTGGATCACGACGGCGGCACGCGGCACATCGACGTCAAGGTTTTTCCCGTGCGGGAGAAGGGGGGAAAGATCTCCAAGTTTATCGAGGTCAGCCGTGACATCACGGATCTGAAGCGAGAAGAAGACGAAATGACGAAACGGCTTGAGAAAATGGTGGAGGATCGGACCCGGGAGCTCAAACAAACCCATGCCCAGCTCTTGCACCAGGACAAGATGGCTTCCCTGGGCAAGCTTTCCGCCGCGGTCGTCCACGAGATCAACAACCCTATTTCCGGAATTCTGAGCCTCGTCATGCTGATGAGCCGGATCATGGGGGACGGGTCTATTCGGCAGCGGGACCTCGATCAATTCAGCCACTATCTCCGCCTGATAGAGATGGAAACGAAGCGGATCAGCAGGATCGTTTCGAACCTGCTCGCCTTCTCCCGCCACTCGAAAATGGAGTTCGGAAGCATTCGCCTCAAACTGCTGATCGAGAAAACCCTTTTTCTCAACGCCAACCTCCTCAAGCTCCATTCCGTCAAGGTGGAGGAAGCCCTGGATCCGGATCTTCCGGACATCATGGGGTCAGAGGATCGGCTCCAGCAGGTCTTCATGAATCTCATCTCCAATGCGGTGGAGGCGATTGAATCGGCAGGTTCCGGAGGTGTGCTGCGGGTGAAGACGGCGTATCTGGCCGCTGAGGAAAGCGTCGCGATTACTTTTTCAGACACCGGGACAGGCATCCCGCCGGAGAACCTGCCCAAGGTCTTTGAGCCTTTTTTCAGCACCAAGAAGAAAGGCAAAGGGGTGGGACTCGGCCTCTCCGTGGCATACGGAATCATTCAGGAGCATGGCGGTTCCATCCGGGTGCACTCGGAAGTCGGCAAAGGCACCACTTTCACGATTGAACTCCCTGTCAAAGCGAAACAGAAGCAGCTCAAAGAAT